>JACQIC010000077.1 GCA_016198725.1 Candidatus Aenigmatarchaeota archaeon
CATTTTTCCTTGCTCCTCGCTTCGCCAGGAGCGTGGAAATATGACCTGAGCGAAAGCTCAGGCGTGAATGTCCCAAAAGAAAAAGAATGAACAGCGCTTTCTTAAAAGACATCAAGCGCCACAAACTACACTACTTCGGGGAAGTCTGTCCTTCACCTACTCTTAAATAAATGTCTCCATCATCCATGAAACAGATGGTTCGTAAAAATCTTTCTTGTGGTCTTCTATCAAGTAGCGTGACAGTTTCTCCTCGGTTTAATTCCTCTTCTAACTTTTGAACTGCTTCATCAACAGGACAGGCAGAATACGTGTGTGGCATGATGGAGTATCTGATTTCGTCAAGTGATGTGCCTGTTGGTTTTGTGAGGTATGTCTCTACTATTACTGATGTTCTGTTTGGATTTGTGCGGTACCATTTGTTTATTACACTTCCACAACATACTTTCAAGCATAGTGTCAGTGCCGGGTCAACAGTAAATTTAGCATGCAAACACTCAACATTTGCTTTTGTAAAAATCATTTTTCCTTTTATGGTGTGCGGCATTCCTGGCGGTTGTCCAAGATAGACTTCCTCAATACTATCTCTTGGATACTCTTTACAATAGTCAAGAAAAAACATGCGCATTGCTTTGCCATTTACTTGTTCATCTATCATCGCCGCACCTAAATCACTTTTCATTCGTTCTTCAAATGTTTGTGTCATTTTTTGCAAGGAATTTTTCTTTGTTTATTAATATTGTTATCATTCAGGCTATTCTTTTATTCTCGATAAGACTTTTTATTTTCACATAAAGCTCGGTTGAGATGTAATATTGTTTTTTAATCAGTTCATCTACAAGTTGAGAGCATTCTGTTTTGTTTAGAAGTTTTTTTTGCAGATTCCACAGCAGGATTCCAATGGTTCCTACTGTGTTAATTTTGAGAATTTTTGCAACATTTCGTGCTTTTTTGTCGTCAGACAGGAAGTCTGCGGTTTCTTCAAGACACAAGATTATCGCTTCTGTTTCTCCTTGACCGAGATTGAAGTTTCTTTTTTGTTTTGCCTGCTTGACAATTAGGTTTGATACGTTGTCCTGCAGCAGAGCATCTTCTTTTGCCAAAACTTCTTTTTTTACGTGTGGTGGAATGATGATTGCAGGATACATGTTCAAAAGGAGGTCCAGGCGGTTTAGTTTTGACAGGAAAATAAGAACAGTGGAGTTGCTTACTGCTGTTTTCTTGACCATTCTATCGCCTTTAAGTCTTGTTCGAGTTCTTCTTCGTCATACGTGATAAATACTTCTTTTTCTTTGAGAAGTTCAAAGAATCTCCACACTGATATTTTGGCATAGTGTGCTGCCTGTTCAGCAGATAGCAGTTTTTCGTGGTAGAATTGCACGGCCTTGTCTTCACGCCACCTGTTTAGTGATTCTGAAAGCAGTCTTCGCACTACTGTTGACTTGTCGAGCTGCTCTTCTTCAGATACTTTGTCGAGTTCAGTGACTAGTTCGTCAGGTATTCTTGCTGTCAACGTTGTCATGTAACACATAGTAATACAATGTATTTATAAATGTTTCGAAAGAGCTTATAAACCTGTAATATCTTCCATGCACATGCCCACTATAATCGATCCAGTTGTTCGTTTGTTTGTTGACATTGGGCTTGTTGATGTCATTCTGCCTTTTATGTTGGTGTTTGCTGTGGTTTTTGGTGTTGTTGAACAGTCTAAAATTTTTGGACAAAGGCGTAATGTCAATATTGCTGTTGCAGTTATTTCTGGCTTATTAGTTATCGCATCAGCAGACTTGTTGGGAGCAATCAACCGCATGTCGGCTTTCTTGTCAATAGTTCTTCTTACTGGCTTGCTTGTGATGATGCTTTTTGGTTTGGTTGGCGTTCAGAGTTTGGAAAAGTCCAAGCCATTGATGTATGTTTTGTTTGCCATATTTTTGTTTGGCACGTTATATGTTCTTGGTGCTTTTGAGCTTGTCAGCAGGCGTTCGTTGTTGAATTATTTTCTGCCTGCAGTTTTGATTTTTGTTGTTTTCGTGCTGCTTGTGTGGAGTGTTTTGAAGGTGTTGCCTGAGAAAAAGTCTCTGGTTGCTGGAAAGAAATCCGAGGAAAAGCCAAAACCAGAAAAAGAGAAAACTCTTGATTTGGCTAAGAAATGGAATGCTATTCCTGCCGCGAAAAAAGAGGAGCTTATTAACGACCTTTCTGATGATGAAAAGGAGATTTTAAATGCGCACAATGCTGTTATGCAGAAGGCAGCGTCAGGAAAGAAGCTTTCTGAGGAAGAGATTGCAGTTCTTTCTTCTGGTCAGGAGATTATGAAGGCTTTGGCTGAAAATCTTGCATAACATTTATAAGCTTTTGTGGTTGAAATAATGAGTTCTATGTCCTCTCTGGATTTTAAAGACACGAGTGAACTTAAGGTTCCTGAAAAAATTATTGATCAGGTTATTGGGCAGAATGCTGGTGTTGAGGTTATGAGAAAGGCGGCCCAGCAGCGTAGGCATGTTTTGTTGATTGGCGAGCCTGGAACTGGTAAGTCTATGCTTGGGCTTGCGCTTGCAGAGTTGCTTTCAAAGGAAAAACTTGTGGATGTTGTTTCTTTTCCTAACGTGCATGATGAGAATCAGCCTTTAATCAGGACGTCTCCTGCTGGGAAGGGTCGTGAGCTTGTTGCAAAGGCGCGTCTTCAGTCAAATGCTATTTTCAAATATCAGAACTGGGTGATGATTGCGCTTGTGTTGTTTTCAATGTTTTTGCCGTGGTGGGCGAGGTCGTATTACAAATCGGACATTATTTTTGCTGCTTTTTTTCTTGGGGGAATGATTTTTCTTGCGTCATTTGTTATTTTTATTAATCTTGGCAAGCGGATGGGTGCTGGAAGGATTGATGTTCCGAAGGTTGTCGTGGATAATTATGGCAGGAAGACTGCGCCTTTTTGGGATGCTACGGGCGCGCATGCCGGTGCTCTTCTTGGTGATATACTTCACGATCCCTTGCAAAGTGGCGGACTTGGCACTCCTGCTCATGAGCGTGTTATTGCAGGTATGATTCACAAGGCAAACATGGGTGTGTTGTTCATTGACGAGATTGCGACTCTGTATCCTGCAACACAGCAGGAGCTTCTTACTGCTTTGCAGGAGGGCAAGTATTCAATTACTGGCCAGTCTGAGCGTTCTTCTGGTGCGATGGTGCGGACAGAGCCTGTTCCTTGTAATTTTATTCTTGTTGCCGCAGGTAATCTTGAAACGATTAAGGATTTGCATCCTGCTTTGAGGAGTAGGATTCGCGGTTATGGTTATGAGGTTTTCATGAAAGATACAATGCTTGACACTCCTGAGAACAGGATGGGGGTTGCGCGTTTTGTTGCTCAGGAGGTTGTGAAGGACAAGAAAATTCCTCATTTTTCACGGTCGGCGGTGGATGTTATCATTAATGACGCTCGTAAGATGGCTAATAGGAAAGGTCATTTGACTTTGCGCTTGCGTGAGCTTGGAGGTCTTTTGCGTGCCGCAGGTGATATTGCTCTCGAGCAGAAGTCAAAGCTTGTGTTGCCTGAGCATATTGTTTTGGCGAAGAAGATTGCTGTGACTCTTGAACAGCAGATTGCTGACAAGTTTATTGAGCGAAAGAAGGAGTATGACGTTATTGTAACTACTGGCGCGCAGGTTGGCCGCGTCAATGGTTTGGCTGTTATTGGAGGCAGTGCTGCTTATTCCGGAATTATTCTGCCTATCGAGGCCGAGGTTACGCAGGGGGGCAAGGAGAAGGAAATTGTGGCTACTGGCAAGCTTGGCACGATTGCGAAAGAGGCGGTGAAGAATGTTTCAGCTATTGTCAAGCGTGCGTTTGGCGCAGATATTAAGGAATATGATATTTACGTGCAGTTTTTGCAGACTTATGAAGGTGTTGAAGGTGACAGTGCGTCTATTGGAGTTGCGACTGCCATCATTTCTGCTCTTCAGGGTGTTGGTGTTCGCCAGGATACTGCAATGACTGGTTCGTTGTCTGTTCGTGGCGAGGTGTTGCCTGTTGGTGGCGTGAGTGCGAAGGTTGAGGCTGCAATTGATGCAGGCATAAAGCGTGTTATTGTTCCTCACGCAAACCTTCAGGATATCATTATTGACAAGAAGCGTCTGGCAAAAATAGAGCTTATTCCTGTCAGGACTATTGGCGAGGTTCTTCGGCAGGCAATGGTGTGGAAAGGCAGGGAAGAATTGTTAAAAAAGATTCAACGGGTATAGAGAGCTTTGAATAACCTTTTTTTTGTGCAGATTCAAAGCGGTTCTATTGAAAACTTTGACAAATTTCATAGTTATTCAAAGTTTTCTATAAAAGAATATGAATCGTGGTCAAAAGCTTTAAATAATCTTGCTGTCCTGCAGAGGCGCATGATAAAAGACATTCATGAAATTAAAGAGTGCCCTGATTGTGCGAGCATGAACATTATTTATGGTGAGACTCGCGATCAGGTGATATGCAAGGATTGTGGGTTGATTTTTGAGCCATTTTTTCAGGAAACCAACGTGCCTGAGAAGAAGTTGAAGAAGTCTGTGAAAAAGACGAAAAAGAAAAGATAATTTTCTGTATTCGCTCGCTCCGCTCGCTCATACGCGAAAATTTAACTCTTCAAAGCTAAACCCTCCATAGTATTGCCCTCGGCATTTGTCCCATAGTAAAAATCTCTGAGTGAGCGCCGAAGGCGCGAACTCGAGATTTTACCAGTTGATGTCAATTTCGTCTGTTCTTTGATAGGGGTGAATGTCTGCTGGTGTTTTTCTTCCGTTAGTGTATTCGAGTATTCCTTGCCACGCAATCATGACTCCTTGGTCGCCGGAGTATGCAGTTGGCACTGCGGCAAACCGTACGCTTCTTTCCGCGCACATCAGGGTTAGCATTTTGATTAGTTTTTTGTTTGCGGCCACTCCTCCAATTAGGATTAGTTCTTGTTTTTTTGTGTGTGCGAGCGCGCGTTCTGAAACTTCTGTTATCATTGCAAAGCATGTTTCCTGCAGGCTGTAGCATATGTCTTTTATGCTGTTTTTGTCAAGTTTTCTTTCAGCAGCGGTTATTATGCCTGAGAAGCTGACGTCCATCCCTTTGACTGCATAAGGGAGTTCTATGTATTTTCCTGCTTTTGCTTCTTGTTCTATTTTTGGTCCTGCAGGAAAGCCAAGTCCTGCTTTTCTGCCAAACTTGTCAAGTGCGTTTCCAAGTCCTATGTCAAGTGTTTCTCCAAGTATTCTGAATCTTCCGTGTGATGCTACGAGCAGTTGGGTGTTTACGCCAGAAACGTATAAGTAGACAGGGTCTTTTGTTTGTGTTGTAAGAGTGCCGATTGTCAAGTGGGCAACGCAATGGTTTACTCCAATAAGCGGTTTGTTGTTTTCTTTTGCAAGTTTTTCAGCAAATACTTTGCCAACAAGCAGGCAGGGAGAAAGCCCTGGCCCGTGTGAGTATGAAATAATGTCTATATTTTTAAGCGTAATGTTTGCTTGCTTCAAGGTGTCTGCAAGTATTTGTTCTTTTACCTGTTCGTGATGTTTTGCCACTTCTTTTGGTATCATGCCTGTTGCAGAACTGTAGCTGTCTTTTGCGTTTGCAAGTATTTTCCCTTCAGATGAAACAATGCCTGCTCCAAATGTGTGGGCTGTTGATTCTATTCCTAAACAGAGCATATTTTGTTTAACTGTTGTTTGTTTTTAAACAACACTATTCCACCAATCTATGATAGGTGGTCTCGAGGTGGAATTTGTTGTGCTCAAGAACCGCTGGATTGGTGGAATCCTGAGTGTCAAGAACCACACTTCAGTCCTGCATTGATTACAAATCATGCCCTGGTCTGACCAGTGGTTCTTGACATTTGTGTACTTGTCTTACTTAATATTTATAAACCACGTATCTTGCAAAGAAATTTCATGAATGTTTCAAATATTGTCCGGAGTGCTTTTTTGGGAGGTGCGCTGGCATTTGGCGGGTGTGCTGTTGAAAGGTCTGTTAGGGAGCTTCACCAGCAGGGAGTTCAGTATTCTATTGATGAAGTGTTGCAGGCGTATATTAGTGAAATAAAGCCTTTGTATGTTAATCCTGATCCTTCTGTTGCATTGAATAACATGAGTGAGAACAGGGATGTGATTTTTGAGCTGATGAGGGTTTATTTTTCAAATGTTGACGAGCAGAGTGTCGAGTCTGCTGATGCGTCTCAGAGGCAGATGCTTGCTGCGGCATATGGTGATTATTGTGTTGCGACTATGCTTGTTCGGGGGCGTCAAAGTGTTGACGGCGCAATTTTGCTGCTTGAAAGGGCAATTGAGCTTGACCCGAATAATTCAAGTCTTTATTTTAATTATGCGAACTTGTTGTGGCTTGACGAGAGTCGTCCTGAGTCAGAGCGTTCTTCTTTGGTTTTGCGCGCGCTTGATAATTGTCTTCGGCTTGACCCTTCAAATGTTAATGCGCAGACTGCGAAGGCTAATCTTGAACAATACTTGCGTGAACATCGATGAGTTTTGCGCGTTTGGCAGGGGTTGGCGGTGTTTGTATTGCACTTTTTTCAGGTTTTGGTTGTAGCAGTTCTCCTGAGCGTTTGCCAAATGACTTGTCTTCGGAGGACTCAGCAAGTGGAAGCTCAACTGAGCAGTCGAGTGTGCGGGCTGAGCGTTCTATTGAGGAGATTCTTGAGGCGTGTGCAGGTGCTTCTCAGCTTTATGCTCATTCTGATCCGGTTGTTGCAGAGAACAGATTTTCTGAAAATCACGAACAGGTGCTGGACATTCTGACTGATTATCTGCCTCGTTTTTATGATGATTCTTCTTCTATTTCACAAAGCCAGCGGATTGTGCTTGCTTCTGCATATAATGATCTTGGGAGGGCTTGTTTGCTTGAGGAAATGTATTCTCAGGCGTCTGATGCTTTTTGCGAGGCGATTCGTTTGGGTCTTAAAAACTCGCGCGTGTATTTTGACTGCGCAACTGCTTTGTACGAAGTGGATTGCAAGATGTTTGCGCTTTATTATTTTGAAAAGTGTTTTTCGCTTGACAGAATGAACTTTGTTGCGAGGCAGATGGCAAGGCGTATCGCGCGCGAGATGCACCTTCCTGTTCCCTGATGCTTGCTTGACGTGTACATTAGTGTGTCATTAGCTTTAAATAATTATGTTCAAGTGAGAATTTAATATGCATCTCGGACGAATCGTGCAGGCGGCGTTTTTGAGTGGGGTCATCGGGTGTACTTCAACTCAAAGTTTTGAACAATCGCATAATCGTGAATTGTCTGAAGTCAGGAGTTTTGTTGAGAGTTATAATGCGGAAGTCAGGCCTTTGAGTGTTGAAAGAAATCCTGATGCAATACTTGCAATTCAGCCTAGTCTTGATGTATTGCGCCAGTATAATCTTGGCATTTTTCCTCTTGAAGAGAATGAAAGGGATTCTTTGGCAGAAGCTTTTACTGATGTTGCCGCGATTTATTATGACAGGCAGGATTGTGAAACTGCGAGAAAGTACATTTGGGATGCGATATCTGTAAAAAATAATGATTTTCGCTTGTTTGTATTTCTCGGCATTCTTAATTATGCGATGCATGATTTGAATGGCGCAGAATTGGCTTTTGATAGGGCGCTTTCTCTGAACCCATTTAATGAGGGGGCGCAGCAGCTGCTGGAAAGAGTAAGGTATGAACGGCGCGAACGGTGATTTTATATAATTCAATCAATGCACGTTGTGTAATGCGTAAAAAGTTTGTTTTTGTTGAAGGTGTTGCAACAGCTGATGCAGTGTTTGACGCTTTTGGAAAAGATGTTGGTGAACTGTTTGAGAACTCTGCGCTTGCATTAACATCCATAATGATAAACCCCAAATCATTGAAAACTCCAGTTAAAAAAAAGTTTTCTCTTGAAGAAAAAGATTTGCAGAGTTTGTTGTTTTCTTTTTTGGAACAACTCATTTTTCTAAAAGACGCTGAACAGTTTCTTTCAAAAATATGCAAAGTTATAGTTTCAGAAAATAAGCTTACTGCCGAGTGTGAAGGAGAAACAATTGACTACGCGCGCCACAAGCTTGGTGTTGACGCGAAAGCAGTTACTTATCACAAGTTTGAAGTCAAAAAAGAGAAAACGGGATGGCGTGCGCGGGTGGTGATTGATATATGATACGTGTTCGCTTCTGTCTTTGTATGCTCTTCTGAATTTGCCTTGAGTGAGCGCAGCGAACTCCGGCAAATTCATGTGTGATGAGCAGAATTATATACCTCTTCTTATGTTGTCCTCAAATGCATCTCAGCCGTGACGTGTTGAAATCGTTAATTCTGACTGATAGTCTTCTTACTAATTATGCAGACCTTGACGCTCAACTTACTGCGAATGGCATTGACGTTCGCTTGGCAGCGGTTGTTGAAATAATTGATGGTGGTCGTCTTGCCGCGAATAAATCTGACAGCAGGAATCCGAAGCTTGGTCGCGCGTTTGTGCTGAAAGGTTTTGAAGACAGGCTTAACGGTTATGAACTAATTGAAAAGAATGTGCTGGATTCAGGCAGCATAAAACTTGAACCTTTGCAGCCGTACTTTGTTATCACCTGTGAACAGTTGAACACTCCGTCTCATTTGATGACTCACATTGCTGCCAGAACTTCCTTGTTTCGCCTGACGCAGTCTGGCTTGTTCTGCACGTTTGCCGAAGCTGGTTATAAGGGGTTTTTGACTTTTATGCTTCTTCCTTTCTGCAGGAGTGAAATTGATCTTGGCGCAAGGTTTGCCCAGCTTTGTTTTTCTGAATTGAAAGGTGAGGCCCATTATGAGCAGCAGAAGGAAACGAATTATCAGGGTGGAAAGTTGTTTTAAATCTTAACTCTTAAGTAGTGAATTTTCCACGACATTTATAAATGACTGCCATTAGGCATGTGTGCTATGGGTAAATTGTATACAATTACGAAACGGATTGCGAAGCATGGGAATCAGTCTATTATAGTGATTCCGAAAGTGATTGAAAAGTATTTAAAGCCGGGTGTTGTGGCTGAAGTTCGAATAACTGTTCTTGGTGAGGTGGAAGAATGACGCGATTAGCAGATAATGATATGGCGGTGAAGCGGTTTAATAGTTTGGATGCGCGTGTGCGTGAGGCAAGTAAGGAGTATTATCATTCCAGACCTGTTGCTTCTTATAACGTAACGGATGAAGAAGGCAAGACGTACAGTGTTAATGTTGATTTGCGGGCGCTTCTTTTGTTGAGCGCGCTTACCGATAATAAGGTGTTGTTAAGCGGGAGTACTGGTTGTGGTAAGACGCATTTGGCTAAGATGGTTAATGCTGCTCTTTTTGGAGAGAAGGGGTACCGGACGTTGCAGATTGACGCGAGTTTTTCGTTGGACAAGTTGAGGGATATTACGTTTAAAACAATTGCAGAAGGCGGTCGCTTGCATGATGCGGTGATTGAAGCTGATGTGTTGAACGTTCCTGGAGTTGTTATTGATGAGTATAACCGCGCTCCTACAGAGATCACGAACATAATTCAGGGTTGGTTGCAGAATGGCGTGCTGACTTTTGAGGGTGGTAAGGAGTGTCGTCCTGGTGTTGTTTTTAATGGTGGAGAGCGTTACCAGTGGAAGATTGCTACTGTTAATGAGGGTTCGCGGTATTCTGGAGCGCGAAAGTTGGACAAGGCATCGCGCGATCGCTTGTCTGTTGAGATTCCTCTTGACGTGTTTCCGTTGACTGATGATGACAGGCGTAAGCTGCGGGTGAAAACAAGTACTGGTGTTGAAGTGTATAATGGTGATGGGGCGCTTGAGGACGTGCTTGCAGCACTAAATGATATTCGTAAAGTTCCTTTAAGCATTCCGGCAGATGAGTTTTTGTTGTACTTGCAGCGTATGAACCAGTGCGTGAAGACTCCTAACAAGACAAAACTTGAAGTTGAGAATTTCTCTCCAGAGTATTGTAAAGGTTGTCACCTGAGCAAAGGACATAATAATATTTGTGGTAGCGTGTATGCTCCGAGTGATCGTTCTATTATTGCTTTGCAGAATCTTGCGCGTGGTTTTGCATTTTATCGCCATGTTCAGAAAGGCAGCCTGCTTGTTGCGGATAGTGAGGATGTTATTGCGGCAGCGCCTTTCGTGCTCCTTAGCAAATTAGACATTCATCCAGGATGGATTGACAAGAGGGGCGAAGGAAGTCCTAATGGAAGCAGGTGGGCGGCTGTTTCACAGGTTGTCAAGTATGCTTATGAACGGTTTTCCACGTTTGTTAAAAATAACTATGAACACTTGAAATCGCCAACGCCAGAGGCAGAGAAAGCAATCAAAAAGTATGCTGCAGACCATGATGCTTGGGGTGTTGAACTGGAAAAGGAGAAGGAGAAGGATACAAAATGAGTAGTTTTATGCCTGCTGATCATTTAGAAGCATTGGCAAAAAAGTTTGGTGCGGGACCGTATGCTAGTGCACGAACTGGTGTTGAAACAGAAGAAAAGCCTGGCCAGTTTTTTGTGCGTGAAGACGGAAATGATTTTGTTCTTAACATTCCAAGTGTTGGAGAAGTCAAGCTTCTTTCAGCACTTGCCGCGAATGGAGCTGAGAAAACGCATTCACAATGGCAGGAATATTCGCGCACAAATCCTGATAAAGTAGTTGTGCCAAACTCTGTTGTGATTTATCAAATACTTCGAGGGCTGTATCATTTGAAAGATAATCCTGTGCATGACAAGTGTGTTTTGGCTTTGCGCAAGAATCTTGATCGTCCACGACACACTGGAACCAAAGTTGTTTACAAAACCGGGCTTGAAGCGGCTGTTACACACTTGCAATCTGACAAGAGTAGTCGTTCGATCGATCTTGATATTCCTGAATTTACACGATTTAACAATGATTGGTCGTATCTTGTTTTGGCAGATAAACAAGCAGAAGTGCAGCTGGGGACAGTAAAGACTCTTCCTGAAAATGCGACGTCTGTTTTGGAAGCATTGTTAGGGGATGGTTATGGAGAAGCTGGTGCGGTATTCCAGTATGTAAGCTCACGAAAGAACAACAATCTTCGTGAAGTACGCTTGTGGACACCAACTAAAAATAACAGAAAGACTGAGCGTGCTGTGGTGTTGGGCGTCTACGACGGCGGCGGCTGGTTCGGCATCGGTGCCAGCGTCGTCATCGACGGCAGTTGGCCTGCTCTCGGGGTGGTCTACACCGGCGCAAAAAATTTTCCACAGGAAATGAAGGTGACGTAAAATGACTTCATTCTTTCCTGAAGATCGGTTGGATATTTTGGCACGAAAGTTTCATATTGGGCCGTATGCTCGACTACAAAAGGAGGATCCGAAAAAGGAAGAAGATTCTTCAGCAACAAGAGAGTTTAGTATTGATGATGGTTTAGGCGATCGTTTTGTGATAAAAAACATTCCTTTCAAAGATGCATTTTATACTCTTCAGTGGAGTGAAGAGTTGATTGATGGTGGTCAAAGCCGCACGCAAGATGAGTGGAAAGATTTCTTGCAACAAAGCGAGTGGAAGCTTCCTGATGCTCCGTTATATCATGCTACGCTTGCAGCATTGTATGCTCATAAGGATGGACTGCAAAGTGAGTTGGTTGAGAAGGTGCGTAACACTTTTTCAAAGCATTTCAAAGAACGCTGGCTTGTAACCGGGTCTTGGGTCGTGTACGAACCACAAGGAAATGACACGGTAAAGCATGCGTTGTTGGGTGCTGAAAAACAAGCGATGGTTGTTGGCCCGGATGGGTGGGTTAATGCAAGATGTGGTTTTGAGGATTCGATGAATGCTTTGCTGTGTACATGTGAGTTGGCAGAAGTTGAAAAAGTCTATGAATGGGTAAGTGGTAAGAAACCATATTTGTGGCGCATTAATAACAAAAAAAATGTGAACGCTGAGCGTGCTGTGGTGTTGGGCGTTTACCTCGACAGGTTCGTCATCGATGCCTACGTCATCATCTCAGCAGTTGGCCCGCTCTCGGGGTGGTCGTCGGCGCGCCGAAAACTCCATAGGAAGTGAAGGTTGGTTTTATGGTTGTGAAACGTGTGAGCGGAAAAGTGGATGATTTGGTTCGAGGTATTGTGCAGTCTCACTTGCACGAAAAGGGTTGGGATGTTTTGTATCGTTTGAACGTGGAGCTTTCTTCTACTCCTCATTTGGTTGAGGCGGGAATTAATCGTGATGACTGGATGATTAGCATGCAGGTTGATCCTTCTGGTAAGCAAAGCCTTGAACGATTAGTTGCTCGTGAAGCGTTAATTGTCGAGAATGTGTGGAATACGTTGTTGTGTGCTGCTGCTGATCGTGAAGAGGGTCATTGGAGCATTTGCCCTTTTGATCGTGATTATGTCGAGGATATTTTGTACGGCATTTCCACTGGCTTGAAAGCAGGTGGTCTTAAAGAAGATGAGGTTGTGGCGTACACGCCTGACGTGGCAAATCTTTTCATGGATTTCATTGATAACACGGTTAATGCAGTGCAGTCTCGTACTGGTTTTGGTGAAGGCATTGGCTTGTTTTATCTTAACCAGTTGCGACAGCCGCAGTGTAGTCGTGGATACGTGTTGTTTGTTGATTCGCAAATGAAAGTGTATGGAAAGTCAGGCGAAGCGCCAGTGAAAAAGAAAGAGCTTTTGGCGCGCATTATTGATAAAATCTTTGGCAGTGCGCAAAAAGCGTCGAGCTTTCGTGGCATGGCAGAAACGCATCCGGCATACAAAAAAGTTAAAAAAGATGTTGAACGGCTCGCTGCAAGCACGCTCCCAAAAGTTTTGGCAGAGAAGGCATTCAAGCAAGGTTTGGACGGGTATGATTCTCGTCTTGTTGTTGATGAGTTGCAAAAGAGAGAATTGTGGGAAGGTAAAGCTAAAATGTTTGCTGAAGTGTTTGCGCCTTATGCAAAACAAGCCTCGCCAGAATCACAAGGAAGTGGAGATGGGAAAGAAGGAAAACAACAGTCAAAAGGCAACGGTTCCGGTAATGATCAGAAGAGGCATGAGCATGGTGGGCGTTGTGGTTTTGTGCGAAGAATGCTTGAGGATCCTGACGTGCGCAAGGACATCATTCAGCGTGCTTTGCGAAAAGGCCGTCAGGCAGGTCCTGTAGGTGTTCCGTACGTGACGAAGCAGGAGTCTTTTGAAACAGCGTATGATCTTGCTGCTGAAGAAATAGTACTCAAATATTTCAAAGATGATGAGGATGACGAATTGCCAACTTTTGACTTGTTTTACCTGCGCGATCGAAAACTTGAAGATGATGAAAGCGTAAGTGGCAGGTTTGCGTGGAGCAAAACTTTTTTTGTGCCAACGCCAACAGGAAAGAAGGTTTGGTTGCACAAAAAGGAAGTTCCGTACCAGATTGAAGAAGAACTTTTGCCAGGTCGTAAAGGTCTTGAAGATATTCTATTCCTAGTGGACGTGAGCGGAAGCATGAACTGGAGTGGACGAGCACTGGATGGAAGCAAATACGATCTTGCGGTCAGGGCAGTTTTTGGCGCTATCAAAGGACTGGAACGCATGGGTCGTGCCGCGCATGCAAACTATGGTCTTGTGCTATTCAGCGATAAAACTGTGTTTTCTGGTTGGGGGGATTATTATTCTCTTGATAAGTTCAAAAGGCTTGTTTTCACAGGTTATCAGGGTGGAGGCACAGAACTCAATGCGGGTGTCATGGAAAAAGTATTGCAAGAAAACAAAAACCGCTTCTTGACACTGCTTATTTCTGACGGAGAAATTTACAACAATGACGCGTCAGACATTGTTAAAAAAATTATTGAAGCAGGCAATGATGTCGTACAGTTCAGCATTCAAGGCAGTACTGGCTTTAGCCAAAAAATCAAAAAACACGGCGCCGACATCGTGAACGTGAACAAGCCTGAAGACTTGGCAGGTGTTGTTCTTGAAAAAGTAAAGGAGCGATACCAATGATTCCTACTGATCGTTTGGAAGCGCTGGCGAGAAAGTTTGGCATAGGTCCTTTTGAAAAAAAGAAACAGAAAACGTCAGCACATAAAGAACGTTCAACGAGTAGTACTGATTTTGTTATCAAAGAGTTAAAAGATCGTTACGTCTTACAAAATGTGCCTTATCAAGGTGCTTTACGTACAGTGAGTTGGAGTAGAAGACTTCTTGACAAAGGATCAGAACATACGCAAGACGAATGGAATGTTGTCTTGCAAGGAAGTGAGTGGAAGCTTCCTGACGCAACACTTTATCATGCTACACTTGCTGCACTGTACCAGCATAAAGATGGTCTTGAAAATGAACTTGTGGAGAAAATACGACTTTTTTTTTGTAAACATTTCGAAAAACACTATCTTATGACCGGATCTCGAGTTATGTACAAACGTCGAGGAAATGATACTGTTAAGCATCATTTGTCTGGTGACGAAAAGCAGGTGTGCATGGTAGGTGCGGATGGTTGGGTGAATGCTCAAAGTGGTTTTGAGGACTCCATAGACGCTGTAGTAGGTACACGAGACCTGTTAGAAGTAGAGAATGTGTACGAATGGATAAGTGGGAAAAAAGCATACCTGTGGCGTATTAATAACAAACCAAATGCAAACACTGAGCGTGCTGTGGTGTTGGGCGTCATCAGCGACGGCAGGTTCAACATCAATGCCGGCGGCGACAGCGGTTGGCCCGCTCTCGGGGTGGTCGTCTGCGCGCCGAAAATTTCAAAGGAAATGAAGGTGATGTGAAATGAATTCATTCTTTCCTGAAGATCGTTTGGATATTTTGGCACGAAAGTTTCATATCGGGCCATATGCTCTTGCCAGTGATGTTGAAAAGAAAAATACCGATTACGGTTCATTTCGTCAGGAGGGCGATGATTTTGTTTTTAACAATCTGCCTGGAATAAAAGGAGAAGTGAAATTATTAGGAACATTGGCTGATGGTGGTTGTGAGAAGCT
Source organism: Candidatus Aenigmatarchaeota archaeon (assembly GCA_016198725.1). Taxonomy (GTDB): domain Archaea; phylum Nanobdellota; class Nanobdellia; order Woesearchaeales; family ARS49; genus JACQIC01. Next base: position 14,881 of record JACQIC010000077.1, read on the forward strand.
GCAGTCAGACTGGTTTGAGTATTCAAAAATAAATACTGAAGGTGTTGTTGTTCCGAATTCGCGAGTTTTGTATCAAATAATGCGTCAACTTTATCATTCGAGAAATTGTACAGAGCTCCAAAAAGTGGTTGCCTCGTGCGTGAACTTCTTCAGAACAAACTATGATGCTTCGAAATGGCGGCATACAGGAAGTAAAGTGCTATACAAAACTGGACTTGAAGCGACCATTCAGCATTTACAACATGATGGAAGCATTCAAGCGACCGATCTTGATATTCCTGAATTTACACGAGCCAATGACGCTTGGTCGTATTTTGTTCTTGCGCCAGAACAACTTGAATCAGCGCTAGGCAAAACAAACCCGGTTCAACAGAACGCAAAACAAGTTCTTGAAGAATTACTGGGTGAAGGGTATGAAGAAGCTGGTGCAGTATTTCAGTATGTAAGCTCACGAAAGAACAACAATCTTCGTGAAGTATACTTATGGACACCGACAACAACAAACAGAAATGCTGAGCGTGCTGTGGTGTTGGGCGTCATCATCAACGACAGGTTCAGCATCATGGCGTCAGCAGTTGGCCCGCTCTCGGGGTGGTCTACGTCGGCGCAAAAAAAGTTCCATAGGAAGTGAAGGTTGTTTTTTCGTTCACTAATTTTATATATCTCTTCAGCGAAGCCATGTCTGCCCTCGTCGCGCCATATAACGCATGACCTGCGTCTTGGCAAGAGGGAGACCACACGTCCTGCCATTACGGCAAGAGTTGGCAAGAAATGCCACATTGTCATAAAATACAGTCGTGACAGCCGGTAGCCTGCAAAGGTGACCGTGTGAAACGACAGTGAAGCAAGGGATGGCGGGGCTACTGAGCGTGCTGTGGTGTTGGGCGTCAACAACAACGACAGGTTCAACATCAATGCCAACGACAACATCAACAACAGTTGGCCCGCTCTCGGAATGGCCTTCCCCTCTTGGCTTGAACGCTTCGAGGGCCATTTTTGTTTTGCCATGAAAACGCACAAGCATCTGTGGGAAAACTTATGCACGTTCGAAAATCTTGAGCAGGCATATGAGCAAGCAAGGAGGGGAAAGTATGGCAACCCAGTTGTAGTTGAATTTCGCAAACACTGGCAACTCCACCTCTGTACTATTCTGAAAGAACTCAGAACGCACACCTATAAACCCCGTCCATTAAGAAAATTTGTTCTGCGTGATCCAAAAACGCGCGTTATCTGCGTAAGTGAATTTCGAGATCGTGTTATTCATCATGCTTTAGTAAACATTCTTCAGCCAGTCTTTGAACCTTTGTTTATTCATGATAGTTATGCGAGTCGTAAAGGCAAAGGTACTCTTCCTGCACTCAAGCGCTTTGATATATTCAAGTGGAAAATAACAAGCAACTGCACGCGAGGTCAAGGATTTGTGTTCAAAGCAGATATCAAGCACTATTTTGAAACGGTTGATCATGCAGTTCTCTTACGCATAATCCAAAAACGCGTAAAAGATGAGAATATCATTTGGCTCATACGACAAATTCTTGACAATTACGATTCAGGAACACCAGGCAAAGGAATGCCTTTGGGAAATTGGACAAGCCAATTTTTTGCAAACGTGTACCTGAACGAACTGGACCAGTTCGTGAAGCATATCCTACGCGCGAAATACTATGTTCGATACGTGGACGATTTTGTCATCTTACACAAATCAAAGAAAATTCTCCAAGAATATGAGCAACGAATCAATGAATTCCTACAAACACTGAAAATAAACCTCCATCCTACAAAATGCAAAATAATCCCATTAGGACAGGGTATTAGCTTTCTCGGGTTCCGCATATTTTATCATCATAAACTTTTGCGAAAAAGAAACATCAGAAAAATCAAGGCAAAACTGGCATTCCTCCTGGAAGAATACGAATCGGGATGGGCAGACGCGTATGACGTTCTTGAAACGTTGCACGGCTGGAATGCCTATGCCGTGCACGGAAATACATTCCGGCTTCGCCAGCGGTTGGACTGCTCGGTAAAGAAAGAGCTCGAAACACGAACAAAGACGCGTTCTGCTTTCAGAGTGCGCAACACTTAAAAACACACGCTCCCACTCATACTTTATGGACATTTCAAAATTCAAGCGTATTTCAGAAGTCATTTGGGAGCTTGACACCAGTTTCAAACAAGGTATGCATGTTCCTGCGCGGATTTACGCTAATGAGAATCTTCTCAGACAAATGGAGGATACTGTTGTTGAACAATTAACAAATGTTGCATGTTTGCCGGGCATTCAAAAGCACGCGTTGTGTATGCCTGATGGCCATTCTGGTTATGGGTTTCCGATTGGTGGTGTTGCTGCTTTTGACCCTGATGATGGGGGTATAATCAGCCCTGGTGGTATTGGTTTTGATATTAATTGCGGCATGCGTTTGATGCAGACAAATCTTTCAATTGAGGAAGTAAAATCAAAACTTAGACCGCTTGTTGATGAACTTTTCAAAACTGTTCCTGCTGGTGTTGGCGCAAAAGGTTTTGTTAATGTTTCAAAACAGGATTTTAAGACTGTTGTTATGGACGGAGTGAAGTGGTGTGTTGATAATGGTTATGGTTGGAAGGAAGATTTGAAAAGCATTGAAGAAAATGGAAAAATTGCGTGGGCGGATACTTCGAAAGTTTCTGACCGTGCGCTTGAGCGAGGTAAAGCTCAGCTTGGCACGCTTGGTTCTGGCAATCATTATTTGGAAATTCAAATGGTGTTGTCTGAGAATATTTACGACGAGAAAATTACGAAGGTGTTGGGAATTGAAGCCGGAAAAATAGTGCTAATGGTTCATTGTGGTAGCCGTGGTTTTGGCCACCAGATTGGCACTGATTATTTGAAAATTTTTGATGCAGTGATGCCGAAGTACGGGATAACGGTAAAAGACCGCGAGCTCGCCTGCGCGCCTTTTAACTCGAAGGAGGGTCAGGATTATTTTGGCGCTATGGCTTGCGCTGCGAATCTTGCATTTGCTAATCGGCAGGTTATCACGCATCGTATTAGGGAAGCATTTTCAAAGGTGTTTCAGCGCAAGCCTGAAGATATGGGTTTGAAGCTTGTTTATGATGTTGCTCACAATATTGCCAAGAAGGAGAAGTACGTGATTGATGGTGAAAAGAAAGAGTTGATCGTTCACCGCAAGGGTGCAACAAGATCTTTTGATGGTCAGCCTGTTATTGTTGGCGGCTCAATGGAAACAGGCTCATATTTGTGTATTGGCACGAAAAAAGCAGAGGAGGAAACTTTTGGTTCAACGATGCACGGCTCTGGCAGGTTGATGTCGCGCACGCAGGCAAAGCACTTGGTGCGCGGCGAGAAACTGCAGAAGGACATGGAGGCTAAGGGAATTTACGTTAAGTCTGTCTCAATGTCAGGGCTTGCTGAGGAGGCCGGCAGTGCATACAAGGATATTTCTGAGGTTGTCGAGACGATGGACCGTGCTGGAATTTCAAAGAAGGTTGTTGCGTTGAAACCTTTAGGGAATGTAAAAGGTTAATTATGATAATCAGCATCACAGGCAAGTACTGTTCTGGAAAAGATACTGTTGCAGATATTCTGAAAGAGAAGGGTTTCTTGCACATTTCCCTGTCGGACTTGATTCGTGAAGAGGCGGCCAAAAGAAATATGCCCGCAACACGCGAGAATCTTATTTTGCTTGGGAATGAATTAAGGAAACAATTTGGTGCAGGCGTTCTTGCGCAGCGCGCGGTTGAGGGAATACGGGCAGATAAAAATTATGTCATTACGAGCATTCGTAATCCTGGAGAGGTTGATGTTTTGAAAACAAAAAAGGATTTTGTGCTGGTTAATATAGACGTATCACTTGATATTCGGTGGCAGCGAATGCAGCAGCGTCCAAACCGTCCTGATGCTCTGAAAACATTTGAAGATTTTGTAAGATTTGAAAAGGAGGAAGCTGAAAGTTCAGATCCTGCACACATACAAATAGACAAGGTGATAGGAATGGCTGATATTGTTATTGATAATTGTGGCAGTTTGGAAGAGTTGAAGAAAAAAGTTAATGCAAATATGTTAAGCAAGTTATAACGCAACAATGTATGTCCCAACCACTATCATCAGCACAGATGTTATGGCAAATCTCATTATTTAAGTATTCTTGCAAAAATTTTTATACTATTGTGTGAACTGATGATAACATGAACGTTAAAGTTGAAGAATCTGATATTTTCACTTATGAAGGAGAATGCATAGTTCTCGGTTGTTTTGAGACTGACCGAAAGCATCTCGCAGTGCTTGACAAAAAGTTTGATGGAAGAATTTCAAGTTTGTTTAAGCGGAAGGAATTTACAGGAGAGCTGTTTCAATTATGGCTGTTGAATACTTTAAGGAAAATTCCTGCTGAAAACATTTTGTTGGTCGGGCTTGGCAAAAAAGAGGAGTTTGATGCTGAAAAACTAAGAAAGGCGAGCGGTCATGCAGCAAAATTTTTGCGCGAGGCAGGCGTGAAGGTGTTTGCAACAGTTTTGCACCACAGTGAAGTCACGGGTGCAAGTGTGAGGTTTCTTGCGCAGACTGTAACAGAAGGTGCTGTGCTTGCCAACTATAAATTTGTTGAGTATAAGACTGTTGACAGGGATAAGATTCGTTTTGTTGATTCTGTTGTTCTTCTTGCATCAAAAAATAAAAAGGATGTTGAGTCTGGCGTTAATGAAGCAGTTGTTGTTTCAAAAGCACAATGCTGGGTGCGTGATCTTGTTAATTCTCCTCCTTCAATTCTGACGCCAGAAAATCTTGTTGCCGCAGCTCATTTATTGCCAAAATCAGTTAAAGTTACAGTGTTTGACAAGAAAAGAATTAAGGAGCTTGGCATGGGGGGTATTCTGGCAGTTAATGCCGGCTCAAGCTTGGATCCTAAGTTTATTGTTGCAGAGTACAAAAACAGCTCAGATGCTCCGATTGCTTTGGTTGGTAAGGGTGTTACTTTTGACAGCGGCGGTTTGTCGCTTAAGCCTGCGCAGTATATGGAAGATATGAAAATGGACATGGCTGGCGCGGGTGTTGTGCTTGGCGTGCTTAAAGCGATTGCAGAATTAAAATTGCCTGTTCACGTTATTGGCTTCGCGCCTCTTACTGAGAATATGCCTTCTGGTCTTTCATACAAGCCAGGGGATATAGTCACTACTTTCAGCAAAAAAACAATTGAGGTTCTAAATACTGACGCTGAGGGCAGGGTGATTCTTGCAGATGCTCTTGCATTTGCTGAAACAAAAAACCCTCAGGCAATTATTGATCTTGCGACTCTTACAGGCGCTTGCATTGTTGCTTTGGGCACAGCAGCAGCTGGTTTGACAGGCAATAATCATTCATTGATGGATAAAGTCGCCAGAGCAGGTGATGCAGTATTTGAGCGCTGCTGGCATCTTCCTTTGTTTGATGAGTATAAGGAAATGGTGAAGAGTGATGTTGCTGACTTGAGAAACTTGGGTCGTCCTGACAAGGAGGCTGGTGCGCTCACGGCGGCTGCTTTCTTAAGCGCATTTGTTGAAAAAACACCTTGGGCGCACATAGATATTGCCGGTCCTGCTTGGTCGCAGGAAGATAAATTCTACTGGTCTAAGGGTGGCACTGGTTTTGGTGTTAGGTTGCTGGTTGAGTTGCTGAAGAGTTGGAAGAAAAATTTATAAACTCTTTGCCGACAGCACTGATTCATGATTCAAAAGAATGAAATTTCTGAGAAAAAACATTACAAGGTTTCATTTGACCGTGTTGGCTGTATTGGTGCTGCTGCTTGTGTTGCTGTCGCTCCGAAGTTTTGGCAGATTGTAAGTGATGGCAAGGCAGATCTTGCTGGTGCTAAAAAACTTAAAAACAATGAAGTGCAGGAGTTGGAACTTGACGAGCAGGATTTGCAGGTTATGAAAGAGGCTGCAGAGGCTTGTCCTGTTACTGTTATTCATATTGAAGACAAAAAAACTGGTAAAAAAATTATTTAGGAGGGGATGAACATGGTGAAGTTTGATGATTTTGGTCCGGAGAAGATTGTTGAGGTTTATGATGCAAAGTCAGGAATGCATGGTGTTGTTGTTATAGACAATACCTTTCTTGGTCCTGGCAAAGGCGGCATTAGAATGACTTCTACTGTCAGCACTGAAGAAGTGTTTCGTCTTGCGAGAACTATGACTTGGAAGAATGCAATGGCTGGTTTGCCTTTTGGCGGGGCAAAATCTGGAATTATCGCAGATGCAAAAACACTCACTCGCGAGAAAAAGGACGAGATTGTTGCTGCTTTTGGAAGGGCCATTAAAGTCGTTTGTCCTGAACATTATGTCGCTGGTCCTGACATGAACATGGCTGAGCATGAAATGAAAGTGATAGCGAATGCTGTCGGCACACCAAAAGCATGCACAGGAAAGCCAAAAGACATGGGAGGAATTCCCCATGAGCTTGGCAGCACTGGTTTGGGTGTTTTTCACTCAACTCTTGTCGCTGCTCCTTTTGCAGCTCTTGACGTCACAAAAGCAACTGTTGCGATTGAGGGTTATGGCAATGTCGGAGTTTTTGCTGCAAAATTCCTTGCTGAAAAGGGAGTAAAAATTGTTGCAGTGTCTGACAGTCAGGGTGTTATTTACAACGAAAATGGTATTGATGTCAAAAAACTGGAAGAAGTTAAGCAAAATCAGAAAACAGTCACCAAGTATCCTGATGGAAAAGTTCTTCCTTCGCAGGACATCATTGGCTTGCCTGTTGATATTCTTATCACAGCAGCTATTCCTGACTTGATAAATGCAGAGGATTTGGATAAGGTGAAAGCAAAACTTATTGTGGAAGGTTCCAACATTCCAATGACAGAAGCTGTTGAAAACAAACTTGCAAAGAAAGGTGTGCTGATTGTTCCTGATTTTGTAGCAAATGCGGGTGGAGTGATTTCCTCATATGTTGAATATATTGGCGGCACAGAACAGCAAATGTTTGAGATGGTTGAGAAAAAGATAATTGAAAACACTAGAACAGTACTTGAAACTGCACAAAAGAAAAAAACTACTCCAAGAAAAGCCGCAATGAAAATTGCAAAACA
>JACQIC010000078.1 GCA_016198725.1 Candidatus Aenigmatarchaeota archaeon
AGAAAAGAGTGAGTTTCCGCGCAAAGCCCAAAAAACCATAAACTTAATAAATAACAACAAAATATTTTGTGCATGAAACGTAGTGTTGGAAACTTAGCAGAAATCATTTTCTCATTCGGCGTCGCTGCAGGAACAGTTTCATTTGGAGCGTATGCCACGTATGATTATGCTACAAAGATACGCGGCCCTGAAAAACAAGTTCTCAATGCCACAGAAGAGTATGTAGGTGAATTATCAGAAAAGGCAAGCCAGGATAATGAGCATACAAAACAACTCATTTCTTACGCGCGTCATACACTTGAGCTTGTCGCAACAAATCCACAACTAACAAGAGATGCGCGATTATATGAAAAAGAACTAATGCAGCTTGAAGAACAATTAAAGGCAACAACCACACCAGAACTGCGAAAAGCAGCTCTTGAAACCGCAAGCGCACGTTTAGATCGGCTGTCAGATGATAAGTTCAGTGGATATGGATATCGGGTTATTTACGGATTGTCAATGCTTCTCTTAAGTTTTTGCGCAGTATCTTTTGTTGGCGTAGGCATTCGTGCGTACCGCGAGCAACAATAATATACAATAATATTATACTCACTGACAAAAGTTTTCATACAAAAAGTTGTCAGTTCGTAATAAGCAAATGACAGTTTTGTATAAAAATTTGTGTCATTTACTATAAGACAAAATAATCATTGCATCACCAAAACTATAGAATCTATATCTTTCTTTTATTGCTTCTTGATATGCTTCCATGATTCTTTCTCTTGACAAAAAAGCAGAGACCAGCATCAGTAAACTTGATTTTGGCAGGTGAAAATTGGTGATGATGCCTGCATAGTTCAGCTTCCACTTGTGGCCGGGATAAATAAATATTGAAGTCTCTCCAGTCATTGATAACACTTTTCCATCTTTTGCAGCAGATTCAAGCGCTCTGATGGAAGTTGTTCCAACAACAAACAATTTTCCTTTGCGGTTGTTTATTTTGTCAGCAGTTTCTTTTGAAATTGAGAAAAATTCTGAATGCATTTTGTGATTTTCTATTTCTTGTTCTTTGACTGGCAAAAAAGTACCAAGACCAACATGCAACGTTACTTTTGCGACAATAACTCCTTTGTTTTCTATCTTCTTCAACAATTCTGGAGTGAAGTGCAGGCCGGCAGTTGGAGCTGCGGCAGAACCTTCTTTTTCTGCATATACTGTGTTGTATCTTTCCAATGAGGTATATGATTTAATGTATGGTGGAAGAGGCGTTTTGCCAAGCTGTTGCAGGTGTGGAATAATATCTTCTGAAAAAGAAATCACGTTGTCCTGCACAGTTCCTGTTATATTGCCAAATAATATTTTGTTTGAAGTCTTGCCTCTGGTTAGGCATTCCCATTTTAATTTGTTAATCTGCTTAAGCAATAATATTTCTACTTTTCCTCCTGTTTCTTTTTTTCCAGCTAGTTTTGCAGGAAATACTTTTGAATCGTTCAGTACAAGAACATCGCCTTCTGAGAAATAATCAATAATGTCTGTAAATTTTTTATGCAGAATAGCCATATCGGAAACTGCCATTAATCTTGAAGCGTCCCTTTGCGTGATAGGCGTCTGCGCAATAAGCTCTTTTGGAAGTACATAATCAAAGTTTAAAAGGTCCATTTGCATAAATAAATTAATATACTTATAAACCACAGTGCTTGAATACTATAAATGGCATTACCAAAACTTGATTGCTCATTTGACGTTATTGTTGTTGGCGGTGGATTTTGTGGTATTAATACTGCAAAAATTCTTGATAAAGCGCTTCCAAAAGACAGCACACTTGCATTGTTTGACAAAAAGGACTATTTTGAGTACACGCCAAGTGTTCACAAAGTAATATTTAATCTGGATTATGAGAGGAAAATAGCTATTCCTTTTCAAAACCTGCTTAAACGTACAGCAGTTTTTACAGAAAGCGTCACAGCAATTACTCCTGCATACATCAAAACAAAAAATGGCACATACGGTTTCAAATATCTTGTTGTAAGTTCTGGAATCGCGTACCCAATTTTACTTGAAAACAAGAAAAACACGTTTGTGCTGAAAAATTGCGAAGAAGCAAAGAAAATTCACAAAGCGCTGAAAAAAGCCGAAAATATCATAATTGTCGGAGGCGGTCTGATAGGCGCTGAAATTGCAGGGGAAATAGTGACAAAAACAACAGGGAAAAACATTACTATGATTGAGCCAGGCGAACGCATCTTATCGCGAAACCCGCAGGGCGCTTCAAGATGGGCTGCTCGTTTTCTGACAAAACGTGGATGCAAAATAATTTATGGAGAAAAAGTTATCAAACAAAAAAACGGTCAAGTCATAACTGACAAATACTCAAGAATTCCGGCGGATATTATTTTTTGGTGCGCAGGAATTAAGTGTGACAGCAGTTTTCTTGCAAATGGACTGTTGAAAGCAGTGAATAAGCGCAAATGTGTGTTGGTTAATGACTTGCTTCAGATTGAAGGGTTTCCCAACATTTTCTGCGGAGGAGACCTTACTGCGATTCCAGAAGAGAAAACAGCACAAAATGCAGAACACCATGCACGCATCATAGCACACAACATTCTCACATCTCTGGGGGTGTGCAAGACATTGTTTAAACACGCGCATGGTTCAGGACCGCTTGTTATCAGTTTTGGAGACTGGGCAGGATTGTTCATATACAAATCATTCTGGTGGGGTGGAATCATCCCTGCAATCATGAAGAAAATGATAGAAATTAGGGTTATAGCAAATCTCATTAAATTCAGAACAAAGTATTTTTAGCGGTTCTTTTAAATATATTGTCCTGCATATTGGTGATATGAATAGGCGTTTCATTATACTTTTTGTCATTGCGCTAGTTCTCAGGCTTTTTGTGGCGTTTCAGCCGTTTGAAGAGGACGAATATCACTGGGCGGGTTCTGCTGAAAGAGAGGACTGGTTTGGCAGCGTGATGAGAAACAGCCCGTTATCAATTTATGCCGCGCAAGTATCTGTGAACTTACTCGGGCTTTCTGTGCTGGCAATTCGTCTGCCATTCATAATTGCAGGTCTGCTGACAATTTTTGGAGTTTATTTTTTTGCAAGAAAACTGGCAGGAGAAAAAACTGCACTGGTTGCCGCAGCATTGCTTGCATTATCTCCGCATCATATCCTCGCAAGTACACAGGCAACGTATGAAGGAAGCTTTCTCGCATTGTTTTTCTTTCTAACACTTGCTGCAGTCATTGAAAAACAATATTTTTGGAGCGGGATGTTTTTTGGGTTTGCACTGCTGTCAAAAACAAGCGCTTTTGTGCTGTTTCCGCCGCTTGTTTTCCTGCTAAGCTGGAGAGATGCAAAATTATTTACTGCAGTTAAAATCACCTTTCTGAATTTGCTTGCAGGACTAAGCATTTTTTTTGTTGGATTTGGAATTCCAAGCATTATTGCACAATCACCTGCATTTATCAACTCAATCGCACAGCTCATCAGCCAGACAGGGTTTCAGAGAGAAAACTTCCTGCTTCTGCTAATACAGTATGCGCAGGCAATAATTTGGATTGGGCCGCTATTGTTGTTCGCACCGCTTTTTTCTTCTTGGAATAAGAACAAAAAATACTGGTTTGTTATTGGTTATATACTGCTGTTTTATATCATAATTGTCAAGGACAATTTTCCGCCAATTGAAAGGTACTTGATGATATTGCTTCCATTTTTGTCAATTCTTTCAGCAGACAGCATTGCTTCTTTAAAATTAACCAAAAAAAATGTTGTGATGGCAGGCATAGTATTTTGTGCAGCAGTTGCAGGGGGTGTTGCGCTGCAATTGATGAACAATGATGTTCTTCCATTTTCTCAAAAAACAACATTCATTGAGCGAGTGATAAATTTTTCATTGAATTTTCTTGTGCCTATAAGCGGCAGTTCTGGCCCTGTTGGTTTTTATTTGCCTTTCAGCATTATAGGGATAGCATTTATTATTAGTGCAGGCATTTTCATATCCTCATTTTTTGACAGCAAAAAAATGAAAGCTGTATGTTTGACAGTTATGTTCGGGGTTGGAGGCGCATACTCATTTTTGTTTTATTTGGAGTATGCAACAGGCATTTTTAATGGAAGTGTGCCAGATGCAATTTATGCTGTTATTGATTACGCAAACGCTCACGATTTGCAGGCGCCGGTTTATTTTATGCGAAATTATGCACTTCAATACACCCTTGATGCAAGGTACAAAAGAAATCCTGTGCTTGATACACTGCCAAAATTTGACTATTTTTCATTTGATTCATACCGCAAATATGATGCAACAGTACAGTTAAAACTCGCGACACAACTTGGAGTTGACAAAAATATTAGAACTTTAAGTTTCGCAGACGATAATGAACTGAAAGTACAGGAACTAAAAAAAGAAGGAGGAACATTCCTTATTGTTGATTTTCCTGCGATTGATAAAAGCGGACCATTGTTTGGTTACCTTAGAAGTTGCAATAAAACAAGAGTGCATGAAATAGGATATGTGTTTGTGTGTTGAATTTCCAATTCGAGAAATAATCCATAACCCTTAAAAATCACTTTAATTTGTATTTTCACGTGTGAAGCGCAAAGCGCTGAACTCGGGAAAATATGTGGAAGAATCAGACTGTGGGCGTTGTTTTTTCAACGTACAACGAAAAAGACAGCATCAGGCAACAGATAGAAGACTGTTTTGCAACAGGCTTTGTTGATGAAGTTATTGTTGTCAATAACAATGCGTCAGCAGGCACAGATGAAGAAGTTCGCAAGACAAAAGCAAAACTTGTTTATGAGAAAAAACAAGGATATGGGTATGGCTACCGGACAGGACTGCGTGAAGTCAAGACTGGCATCATAATTATGAGTGAACCAGATGGGACTTTTGATCACAAAAGGGATATTCCGAAGCTTTTGATTTACTCTGATGATTTTTCTGTTGTTTTTGGTACGCGAACAACGCAGGCGCTCATACATCAGGGTGCAAACATGGGAATTTTTCTGAAATGGGGGAACGTGTTTGTTGCAAAACTTATTGAAGTGTTTTTTAGCACGACACACCTGAGCGATGTTGGGTGTACACTTCGTTTATATAAACGCAAAGCGTTGCATAAAATAATGCCTCATTTCAGTATTGGCGGAAATTATTTCAGCCCTGAAATGATTGTGTTAACAGCTATGCACCGCATTCCATTTGTTGAAATTCCTGTTAATTTTCTTCAGAGAATTGGAGAAAGCAGGGGTGCTGCCAATTTCTTGAAAGCATTTAAACTTGGAATGTACATGATAGGGCTTATTTGTTATTACAGAATAAATTCAATAGTCTATCCTAAAAGGTACAAATGAAACTTTATCCTCTGAGGGCTGAACATTACAAGTATGACAATAAATATGGGACAGTTCATCTTGCAGGCAGATCGCCAAAATATCATGTTGCAAACATTTACAAGCCGTTGCTCGCAATTATTGACGCATTGGGTGGGTGCCTGTTTTTCTTTAACAAGCTAAAAAAACAGCCAGCACAGCCAAAAAAAATACTTGTAATACGGCTTGATCATTTAGGTGATGTGGTGATGACTCTTCCAAGTTATGCTGCGCTTAAACAACTTTATCCGCACGCCGAAATTCACACTCTTGTGCGTGGATTTGCAGAAGATCTTTTTTATCAGAATACGAATGTTGACAAAGTAATTCCATTTGACCCGCCATGGTTTGCCCGTGATAAAAAAACTTCATTGTGCGGCACGCTTAAGTTTCTTCTGAATCTCCGCAAACAAAACTACGATTTAGTTATAGAACTTCATGCTGATCCCAGAAATATCATTGCCGCAGCGCTTATAGGAGGTTATAGGCTTGGTTATGGAATTCGCGGATTTGGTTTTCTGCTGCACAAAATAGTTGAATTTCCAGTTTTCAACCATATGATTGAGAGTAATATTGCGTTAATCAGGGCTTTAGGGTACAGTGGGAGAACACCATTAGAGGCGTTAAAACTCGCATATTCATCAGAGGATGAACAAGTGATTAATCAATACGGTTATTCTGGCAGGAAATATGTTATTATCAACCCCGGAACTGGACGGCAAAACAAGTACTGGGTTGCAGAACGATGGGCGCAAGTGGCTGATGCGCTCATAAGTGAGGGATATCTTGTTATTCTGACAGGCAGCGCGGCAGACATTCAAGAATGCGGAAAAATACAAAATGTCATGAACTGCAAGGCAGCTATGCTTGCAGGAAAGACAACACTGCGACAATTATTAGCGCTTGTTGCGCACGCGTCGCTTGTTCTCTCTCCAGATACGGGTATTGCTCATTTCGCGGTAAGTCTTGGCACGCCTTCAATAACTTTATTTGGGCCGATACCGCCTGCGTTGGCAGGATATGAAGATGCCAAGCACAAGTGCATAGTAAAAATACTGCCGTGCAGTTACTGCGCAAAAGCAGTATGCCCGCGTGCAGACAAGCCAAATGAATGTATGATGCTTATCACTGCAGGAGAAGTTATTGCAACAGCAAAGGGAATATTATAAGCTCTTATAATAGACGAAGTAAATAATTAATATGAAATTAATATGATTTACTCGTCTATTATATTCGACAGACATAACAATTTATCATTAATTATATACTTATGTCTGTCGTTATAACAGTTATAGTTCTTAACATTTATAAATCATGACACGTGTGAAACACAGATGCGTCTCATTAAGAACAGTGGCTACACGCTTGCAAGCAGCGTGCTTGGGGGTTTGTTTTTTTTCTTTGTCAACGCGCTTGTTGCAAGGCATCTTGGTGCAGAGGGTTTTGGAGCGTACACTTTCGTGCTTGCATTTCTTTCTTTCTTCTTTATGCTCGCGAATATTGGTATGGACAGCGTGATTGTCCGTGAACTTGCAAGAAACTGGAATGCAAAAGACAGCATTATTGGCGGAGCGGTTATGTTAAGAACGCTGTTTTCCCTGGCGGCAATGATACTTTCAGTTGCGCTCATTCGCGTACTTAATTATTCAGAGTTTATTCAGTATGGAGTACTTTTGGTGGCGCTCACTCTTTTGACGAATTCTCTAGTGAGCCTTTGGTGGTCGGTATTTCAAGCGCGATTTGAAATGAAGTGGTATGCGCTCACAAATTTGAGTGGCAGAGCAGGAATTTTGGCGCTGACAATTTTCTTTATACTGCAAAAGCAAGGAGTGCTTTGGCTTTTGGCAGTGCACACGCTCGCAGGAATAGTGCAGTTGATTATTGTGTGGGTGCTTGCGGCAAAACGCATCACGTTCACGCTGAAATTTGACAAAGAACGCATCCTGTTTCTGCTCAGGGAATCATGGCCTTTGGCGCTTGCAGGACTTTTCATTTCACTGTATTATAGAGTTGACGTGTTTATGCTTTCATTCTGGCGGCCTCAACAAGACATAGGGTACTACGCGGCAGTATACACTATTACAGAAGCGCCTGCGATGATATCAGTTGCCTTGAACGCATCGCTTTATCCGCTGCTTTCTCAACTGCACACGGTAAAAAACAAGTTCCAGCAATACAGTGCGTGGTCTGTGAAAGCGATGATGGTGCTTGCGTTGCCAATGGCAATAGGTACAACCATACTCGCACAGCCGGTAATAAACGTAGTTTATGGACAAGCATACACTGCATCAGTTCCTGTACTGCAGGTGCTTATCTGGGCAGGAGGAATAATAATGACAAACGTCATAATCGCATCAATGCTCAATGCGCTTGGCGCCCAAAAAATAACAACAACTGCAACAGGATTCAACCTGATGCTTAATGCAGCATTGAACTTGTACGCTATTCCTCGCTATGGAATTATGGGTGCTGCGGCAACAACTGTTGCAACAGAACTTGTTTGTGGATTAATGATGTGGTATGCGTTATACAAAAAGAATTACCAGATAATCCACTATTCTTGGCTCAGGTGCGTTTTTGCGGCAATACTGATGGGTGCAGTTGTTTACACAATAAAATCACTTCAACTTCCAATTGTCATAATTGTCGGGATGCTTTCATATGCAATATTTTTGTTTCTTCTCAAAGGAATCACCGCGGCAGACATAAATATTTTTCACAGAATATGGAGAATGAAATGATATCTGCGGTGCTTGTTGTGCACAACGAAGAACAACGAATCAGGCCCTGCCTCGAGAGCATTAAGCGTGTTGTTGATGAAATTATCATAGTGCATGATGGAGCATGTACTGATAAAACACTTAGCATTTGCAGAGAGTACAACGCAAAAGTGTTTGTGCGCCCATATATTGGCGAAGCAGAACCGCACAGGTGTTTTTCATTCCAGAAATCAAAAGGTGACTGGGTGCTTCAAATCGATGCTGACGAAAGATTGTCTAAAGAAGCTCAGCATTGCATAAAACAGCTTGTCAAAAGCTCAACAGCAGATGCTTACGCTTTTCGTTGGGAAGACCCTGAGGAAATACGCATTCTTGGTATTTTCGCCATTAAAAAATACAAGCCCTGCCTTTTTCGTAAAAACAGAATAAAATTCACTGGGCTGGTGCACGAGCAGACAGGAACTACTGGAAGGATGGTAACGTCAGAAGTTCTTCTGCATCACAAGCCAAAACCATTGTCAAATCCTGAAGTATTCAGAAAAAAGACAAGGCACTGGGCGCAAGTGGCGGCGCAAACATTGGTAAAAAGAAACATGGCAAAAAAACCCGCTTTTTATTACCTATTCAAAGCGCCAATTTGGGCAATGATTTATTTATTCATCTATTTATTCTTTAAAGCATATATTCTCAGCGGCAAAAACGGATGGCTGATGGCAAAATATCATGCAACATACAATTTTCTGCTTAACTATAACATTTATCGCGCAAAACTCGAGAGGGTAAATTTCAAAAAAACCAGTTCGTCATCAAAAGCAAAACCGTAGCGTTCTCTTCAAAACCACAGTCATTAAAACCGTAGCCGTTATCTTGCCACCGTAGCCATCCCCAGAATTTAGCTGAACGCAGCTGCGAAGCAGCGGAGTTCGCTAAATTCGTACCGTAAGACCTGCAGCCAGGTGCGTATGTGCATAATATTTATAAGCGCCTTTCTTCTTTTTTTAAAACATGAAACGCGTTCTTTTTATTTATCCATCTTCCTCGCCAGACTTGCCGAATAATGAGGTTGATTTTTCAAGATACAAAAGCGTTCCTGTTGGTCTTCTGGCAATAGCCACTTACATCAAAAATAATGGGTATGATGTTCGAGTCATTGATGGGCGGGCGTACACAAAAGCTCAGGTCCGTGAATGGGTTGAGCAGGAAATCAAAAACCCTGAACTGTTGATGGTGTGTGTTTCCCTGACAACCATACAACTTAAGCATGGACTGCAGTTGTGCGATATGATAAAGGAAAAAAGAAAAGAGCTTCCGATTGTTTTTGGGGGAATACACCCTATTATGTTTCCGTATCAGACAATTATGGATTCTGCTGCGGATTATGTCGTGTATGGTGAAGGTGAATACGCGTTGCGTGACATTCTCTCGTATGTACAGACGGGAGCGCCAAAACTTGACAGCATAAAAGGAATCATGTATAAGAAACAAGGCAAGCCGGTCATGACTCCGGTGCAACCGGGCATTGACATCAACGACGTGCCTGATCCGGATTATGACCTTCTTGAAATAGAAAAGTACATTGAGAGGGAATTTATCACCAACCTTGGCAAGACAAAAAAAATGCGCGCAATGGACATTTCAACAAGCAGAGGGTGTCCGTATCGGTGCAATTTTTGCACAAATACGATGGATGTGTTCAAACGTTACAGGCCGCTTGCGCTTGACAGAGTTTTCAAACTCATTGACTTGTGCGTTGTCAAATACAGGGTTAACCACATTTGGTTTAATGACGACTTGTTTTTCGTGCACAAAAAAAGACTGCAGGATATTGCCAATTATATAATTGAAAAGGGGTACTTGCTCAGTTGGGAATCAAATGCGCGTGTTGACCAGTTTAGAGATGGGTTTTTGGATGATGACCTGCTTGCTTTGCTCAAGAAAAGCGGGTGTTTCGCGTTAAGGATGGGTATGGAATCAGGAAGCAATAGAGTACTTGAACTGATGAAAAAAGACTCAACAGTGGATGACATCATCCATGCGGTCAGCCAGTGTGAAAAACACGGCATCATCGCAATAGGGAACTTCATTTGCGGTTTTCCGACAGAAACAAAAGAGGAAGTGCTTGCTACTGGCAGACTGATTTTGAAGCTTAAAGAAATTTCTCCAAATG
This sequence comes from Candidatus Aenigmatarchaeota archaeon, assembly GCA_016198725.1. Lineage (GTDB taxonomy): Archaea > Nanobdellota > Nanobdellia > Woesearchaeales > ARS49 > JACQIC01. Next base: position 10,246 of record JACQIC010000078.1, read on the forward strand.
GCATGTTTTTTTCGCCTGGTGTCCTGAGACCTTACCCTGGCACTGAAATGTATGCGATGTGCAAAGAATATGGTTTCAAAGAGCCGAATACGCTTCGTGAATGGGCAAGCCAAAAAGAAGGAAACTGGTTTTTTGTAGAAACAAAAGATCTTCCTTGGATAAAAGAGCCGGAATGGCTTGAAAATTTCCAAGTATTTTTTTATATTCTGACTGTTTACAAAACGCATCTTTTGTTGAACCAGCCATTATCATTACCATGGCGCATAATGGGCAAAATAGCTCAATGGAGGTTTGAACGAGACTTGTGGAGTTTCAGCATTGAGCCAAGCATGCTTTTGAAACTGAAAAAGATATTGGATGGCGATTCACTGCTCGGTAAGTTGTTAAAAAAAATAGTGTACTACGTTTAATTTATGGTGCGGGCATTATTTGTGTTTGCAGTCTTTCTCGCATTCACTGTCAATCTTATAACAAGTGCAGTCTTCACGCCAATGACTTATGATGAGCCGTTGCACATTGCTTCTGGCTATACAAAATTTTGGCTGGGTGACTTTCGTATGAACACTGAGCAGCCGCCGCTTGCGCATTACGTGCAGGGATTGATGGTTAGTTTTGCCAAGCCGTCTTTGAATCTTAACCATTCAAGTTGGACTGAAAAAAACATGACGCAGTTCAGCCAAAGATTCTTTTTCACAGACAACACGGTGCCTGACACTTTTCTTTTTCTTGGACGAATTCCAAGCATTCTCTTTGCTCTCTTGCTTGCGGTCGTTGTTTATTTTTTTGCTGCAGAACTCTACGGTTATTGGGCGGGCATATTGAGCATTGCACTGTTGAGCTTTGAGCCGAACATAATTGGACATGGCAGTGTGGCAACAACAGACATGGCATTCACATCATTGATGCTTATTACCATATACTGTTTGTGGAAGTATGCGCAAAAACCTGCAATGAAGCAATTAATGTGGTTTGCGATTTCGTTTGGCTTGTTGCAGCTGACAAAGTATACTGCAATACTAACTGCACCAATATTTTTTGTGCTGATTTTGGCAGTTGTATTATTGCAGAAAAGAAAACTTTTCACGTTGGCAAAAAATGCAGTTGCAGGTATTTTCATTACGGCATTAGTTGCATGGATTATAATTAACGCCGCCTATTTTTTCAGCGGAACAGGAACTTCGATTGGTTCTGCGATGAATGTGGATGAGCATCTTGATGAACAGTACGCGCCTCAAAAAATTTTATCAAACTTGCCGGATTGGATTGTTTACTCGCTTCCAAATCCGCTTCCTTACCCGTATGTCAAAGGTCTTGGATTTGTGATGTTTGAAAGCAAAAGCTCCATTCGAGTAAAATTGTTCAATGTTGTGAGCGTGAAGGGATTCAGAAGTTATTACTTGTTTGCATTTTTGTTTAAAACACCGCTTGCACTTATTGCGCTTTTCACTATTTCGCTGTTTATTCTGTTTAGAAATATGTTATTTAAAAAAATGGCCAGTGCTGAACTGATAATTCTGATTTTCGTGATTTTCTTTTTTACTGCATTCTCGTTTACATCCAAACAGATTGGGATACGCCACATATTGCCAGTTTATCCGCTGTTCATTATCCTTGCAGGAAAACTTTCAGGAATTAAAACAATGAAGTGGGTGATTATTATACTTGTTGCGCTCAATGTGCTGAGCGGCGTTAGTAGTCTTCCAAAACCACTCTCATACTACAATGAAATAATTGGAGCTGAGAACGGGTGGAAAGTATTTGCAGACTCCAATACTGACTGGGGGTTTGACTTTGATGAACTATTAAAATACTTAGCTGAAAAAAACATGACAACTGCGTCAATGAAAATACTGACCACTCAAGATTTTGCGTTTTACAACATACTCGCGAGAAGCGTGCCTATTGTCTGCGAACGAGGAATACACCTGGCATCTGTACACGCAGTTTATCTTAACGGAGCGCAATGGCTGTCAAGTTATTCTCCAACAGAACAAATAGGAACTTCGATATTTGCATACAATATCAGCAGCTGCAGTACACCGGCTGTGGCGCACCTACAGTTTAATAAATAAAACAACTTATTTGAAATAAAATGCCTGCACTTTCAGTTATAATTCCAGCATACAATGAAGAGCAGAGGCTGCCATCCACTATCAAGGAAATAAAAGCTTATCTTGACAGCAAAAAATACGATTATGAAATCATTGTTGTTGATGATGGCAGTAACGACAACTCAGTGGGTGTGGTTAAACAACTTAATCTTTCAAAAGTAAAACTGCTTGTTCATGAAATTAACAGAGGAAAGGGGGCGGCTGTAAAAACAGGTATGCTTGCCGGAAAAGGTGAGTATTTGCTGTTCACAGACGCAGATCACTCCACTCCAATCGAAGAATTGGAGAAATTCATGCAGTACATAAAACAATACGACATAATAATCGGAAGCAGAAGCATCAAAGGTGCAAAGCTGGAAAAAAGACAGCCGTTGTATAGAATGTTCATTGGAAAAATCTTCAACAAACTAGTAAGGCTAATAACAGTAAAAGGGCTGATAGATACGCAGTGCGGGTTTAAGCTGTTTACTGGAAAATGTGCGCGCCAAATTTTTGCCAAACAAACACTCGACAGGTGGAGTTTTGATGTTGAAATACTGTATATTGCAAGAAAATACGGCTACAAAATTCTTGAATTGCCAGTCAGATGGGTGAACAGGCGGGAAAGCAGGGTTGACCCTTTGAAAGACTCGTTGCGGATGCTCCGCGACCTTTTCGTTATTCGCTGGAATGATGTGCGAGGCAGGTATGATTAACGAGAATAAAATATTTCTTATCTTCATTTTTGTTATTGCGTACTTGCAGTGGGGTTTGTTTGCAGATTTTCAGCACATTCCAGGACCAGTATTTGGAGGAGACCTTTACAGGGAAAGAGGATTTGTGCAGCACATATTAAATGGAGAGCCGTATTGGCAGGATCCTTATTTCGCAGGAGAGCTCGAGTTTTATCCTCCGATAGGATATGTTCTTGCCGCGAAAACAGTCCAGATGACTGGATGGGATGTTGAAACAGTGCTTAATTATTTTCCAATTCCTGTATTTATTCTGACTGCACTTTCTTATTATTATCTTGGACAGGTTTTTTTTAACAAAACTTTTGCTTTGTTGCTTGTTGGTGTTGTTGCAACATTTCAGCTTGTTATTCCAAAACATACTCTTGGGATTGCAATGGCGTTCAGCGTGTTAAGCCTTGCTTTCTATGCAGCTAATCTCAAGGTTTTTTCACGCAAAAAACAAATACTTTCTGGATTATTTCTTGGCTTGACAGGGCTTACTCATTATTCTGCATTTCTTATTACTGCAATGATTCTTTCCATTGGCGCGCTTCTTGAAATTGCTTACAGGATTAAAACTGAAAAAAAAATAAGCGTGTTATCTGAGTTTGCAAACAAGCTTGTAATTATAGTTATAATGGGACTTGCAATGGCATCTTTCTTTATTTATCCTCTTTATGTAAAGTACGGGCTTGCCACACCAAACCAGACACAAATCTATTCCTTATTCAATCCATATGCGCACGGAATTGAATGGGTCATAGGACAGTTTTGGAATACTTTATTCCCTGACAACATACTCAGATGGCTATTTGGAGCAATGGCAGTATTGGGCATTTGGGCATGCACGGTTCAAAGAAAAAAACAAGAACAGCGCACTGCTTTATTTTGGATGATTGCAGTGATTATAGGAACAAGCCATTACGTAATCACAATCCCGCTTTTCAGGACAAGTGTTGTTCCTCCGCATTTATGGGCGGGAATGAATATTCCTTTTTCTTTAATGATTATTTTCGGTCTGAGAACATTAACAAAAACTCTTGAACTGAAAACAGGCAAGCCGCAATTAACATATTTGGCAGGTTTTGCTGTTCTGATTATTCTGCCGCTTATATACCAGCAGTATACCAATTATAACGCAGATAGGTGGGTGCAGTATGGAAAAACAATGGACCCGTCAACGCAAGCATTTTACGATGTTGGCAAATGGATAATGCAAAACACGGGAACAAATGAAGTATTTCTGGCGCATGACGAGAGCAGTTTTGCAATTAATGCTCTTACGGGGCGCAAGCTTGTGATGGTAAGAAGAACTCACGCAAGCCCTTATGTTGATGTGGACAAGAGATACGCAGATTCATTTGTAATGCTTTACGGCACAAATAAAACAAAAATTTCTGAACTGATGAAAGAGTACAACGTGAAGTATTTGTATGCAGACAGATTCATGATGGACACACCAATGGCAACTGCCGCAAAGTATGCAGATTATCTGCGGCAGCATGGCGTGAATTTTACTGTTGGCAAATCAAGATATGACCCTGCAAGTACTGACACTCCACTGTATGATGTTGTTGCAGTGCAGGGAATGCCGCAGGCAATTTTGAATTTAAGCACAGAAGTTCAGCAGTTTGCTGCAGGACAGCAAATGTATGCGATGATTTATAAGTTCGAACAGTAGGGTATTGATTATTCTTAGGGTGTCTTCTGGAGTTCGTATTCTATTTGTTGTTGAAATCTTTCTCTGAGCTTGTACGTATTTCCGTGCAGGGCATATGCGTTCCAGCCTTGCAATACTTCAAGAACGTCCCATGCAGAAATAATTCCACATTTATAATCAGCCAGTAATGCATCAAGTCTTGCGCGTATTTTTTTGAAATTGCGTGTTCTGACAAGTTTGTACTGGTAAAAAATGCGAAAACCAAGAAAGCTAACACCACGTCCCAATGGAATGATTTTGCATTTTGTAGGGTGGAGTTTGATTTTTAATGTCTTAATAAATTCCGTGATTTTTCTTTCATGTTCTTGTAAAGCTTTTTTTGAACGGTGGAGTATGACAAAGTCATCAACGTATCGAATATAGTATTTTGCTCGTAAGGTGTGTTTCACGAATTGGTCGAGCTCGTTCAAGTACACGTTTGCAAAGAACTGGCTCGTCCAGTTCCCCAGAGGCATGCCTTTGCCCGGAGTTCCTGAATCATAATTTTTAAGAACGCGCTGGACAAGCCAAAGAACGTATTCATCTTTTACGCGTTTTTTGATTATGCCGAGCAAAACAGCATGATCTACGGTTTCGAAATAGTGCCTGATGTCTGCTTTAAAGACGAAACATTGAACAAAGTTTTTGTTTTGCGCACCGGCAACTTGTTTGCCATTTTGCGTTACTTTGCGCTTGAATTCATCAAAACGCTGAATAGCAGGAAGTGTGCCCTTTCCTGCACGACTTGCATAACTATCATAGATGAATAAAGGTTCAAAGATTGGCTTCAGGATGTTGACGAGAGCGTGATGAATGATGCGGTCTCGAAATTCGCTCACACAAATAACTCGTGTCTTTGGATCACGCAAAACAAATTTTCTTAAGGCGCGAGGTTTGTAAGTTTGTGTGCGCAATTCTTTTAGTAGATTGCACAAATGAAGCTGCCAATGTTTATTGAATTCAATCATACAAGGATTGCCGAGCTTGCCTTGTTTTGCTTGTTCGTATGCGTGCTCAAGACTCTCAAAAGTGCATATGTTTTTCCAAAGATGGTTGTACGTTTTCATCCAAATTAAAAGTCCTCGTAGCCGCTATTGACAATTGCGCTAAGGGTTAACCATTCAGAGAGCAGGCCAACTGTTGTTGATGTTGTCGTTGGCATTGATGTTGAACCTGTCGTTGTTGTTGATGTTCAACACCACGGCCCGCTCAGTAGCCCTGCCATCTCTTTGGCGTCACTGCCGTTTCAAACGTTCGCTCTGTTTTGAGGTACTGGCTGTCACGGCTGTATTTCATGGCAATGCCGCAAGCGCAGACTCTTGCCTTGATGGCAGGACGTGTGGTCTCCCTCTTGTCAAGACGCAGGTCATGCGTTATATGACAGCTACGAGGGCGATAAAAACTCAAATACATTCATATAAAAATTTAGTGAACGTGACATTCATTTTTGTCGCCATCAATTTTTCGGCGCGCCGACGACCACCCAGAGAGCAGGCCAACTGAGGTTGATGTAGCCGCAGGCATCGATGTAGAACCAGTCGCTGTCGTTGATGTACAACACCACGGCCCGCTCAGTAGATCTTGTGTTCAAAGCTGGAGCCCAAACTCTTACTTCTCTAAGTTCTCCATCAGAACAAGGTTTTGACAAGTATTGGAACACTGCGCCAGCTTCTTCATATCCTTCTCCAAACAATGCTTGCAATAATGGCTTGGCATTTTCAGGAATTTGTTCAACAGTGCCATGCTTTGAAGAAGATTGTTTTTTGGCCAATAGAATGTAGGCACATGAATCAGCAGAAGTTTGTTTGGTGAACTCTGGGACTTGCAAGGTTTCAGTACGTAACTGTCCATCAATGTCGCGATAAGAAAGTGTTGCTTCTGCACTATTTTCTGTTGGCACTTTATATTCGATTTTCATTCCAGTGTGAATAACATATTGATTAAAAATATCTCGCAGCTTATCACGACATGCCACTACCTCTTTAGTTTGGTCCGAATGCATCAAATGACGAACAACCTGATAAAAAATCTTCAAGTTCATGACCACTTTTCCAGATTCTTGCTGATAAGCCTGCCATCCTGACACATTATTGCTCACAATATTATTGTTGTCTTTAATTACATTAGGAACGAGTTTTGCATTAATACTACTGCCGTTGTAAGCCAAATTTTGGAAAAAGTATTCACCATTCTGACACTCGACATTTACTTTGTCAAAGCTAAAAAGTATTTTCTCCAAGTCTTTCAGTTCATCAGTAAAAACTCTAATGGTTTGCCCAAAAAGTCTGAGTTCAGGATTAAGCTCTGACATTTCCAAACCTCCAGTGCGGTTTTGTAAAGTAAAGATGCTCGCCAAATCTTTCAGTATCACCGCCAGAAGCCATAAATTCAAATCCGGCGGGAATGTTCAAATACCTCTGACCTTTCAGGTCATAAAAGAAAGGATGATTGTCTCTAAGTTCAAAAAAAAGCTTTGCGAACCCGACAGCAAGATTTGCGAACAATTGCTTATTATGGTCGCGCATGTGAAGTTTTTCTTTCCGCTCATGCTCCACCATACTCTCAAAATCAGCGAGTTGTGTTTGCAATTCATTTCTCACAGATTCAAGTTTTAATCTTATTCTGGAGCATACATCAATAAAGTAATTCTTGTCAATTTCAACATCACCGAAGTTTTTGAGTTCTGCATTTATTTCAGATTTTGGAAAATATCTTTCAGCGATTCGTACGGCATTATTTGTAAGAGAACGGTGTACGGTTTGTCTGGCAGCGCCTGCTTCAGCCTGCTTCAGTTGCGCAAAAGAAAGAGAAACTCCTTCAATCTGCGCACTGTACTGAGCACGCTGTTTTGCTGTTTCCCTGTCAAATGCAGAAAGAGCATGTTCTCCTTCCATCCAAATATCCAGTGCAAGCACTGCTGTCAAATAATCACGTTCAGTTGAATTCAAATCATGTGACTCACGTGATGGTTCAATGTTCAATCTTTTTTCATCCGCTGAAATTCCAACTCTTTTCATCATTTCACTACTATCTTTTGCTTTTTGGCTGGCAACGAAACCTCCAATAAGAACAACATCAAGCGGATAAACTTCCTGTAAAACACTTCTTAAAACACTGTCCTCTGAATAAAAACTGTCTACAGCAGGATGAGCTTCGTTATTAATATACTTTAGAAAGTTGCGCGGGTCTTCACTTTTTTCGATTTTTTCAACTGCACAAATCGCCTTAATCATATCATTGCCTTCAAAGACATGAACGTGAGAAAGTATATCAGGAACTTTGCCTCCACGTCTGAAATAGTCAAAAACAGCTTGTCCTTCAGCATTAAGTTGCAAGTAACCAGTAATATCTTCGGTATACGTTCTATTGGTGAACCAAAATTCAAAAATATCAGCGCCGTTGGCTAATTTTGGAACTGACTCAAAAAGAGCTGCGGCAGCAATGCAATGAAGAGATTCGCTTGCTGACAAAACACGCTCAGTAAAGCCTCCGCTAACTTTTGCAAACAATGATGACGAATTTTTTAATATTGCATACGCCACAGGATCGGGAAATACACGCACCACATTCACCAAACGTTCTGCATTACTATTTCCCAAAACTTTCAAAACATCCTTTCCATAAACGTACCAGGCAAGCAACATGTCTGAACTGTGTTCAAATTGCGAACCAAATTTTATCACATTATTCTGGCCAGCAAGTTTTCTGACTAAGACTTCAAGACCTTTAGGGCTTACTTTTTTGCCAAGTTTAGCATTTAACTGCAAGTTCAAATTAACCAAATCATCCATGACCATCTTAAAGATTACTATTTTATAAACCTTGTTGTTTTGATTATTGAACAGTGGTGACAGAATCCCTTATCGCCGCCTTCGCAGCAATCTCTCCAGATTCAAGTGCAGTATTTTGGTTTCTTATTTTCGGGAAAGTTACCTGAATGCCTGCCATGTAGACTCCTTTGATGGGCGTGCGGACGTCAGGCATATATTTAACATAGTCTTTTTCATAAACTGGTTCTGAGTATTTTTCCCTGAAGACTTTCACCCAGACAGGTTTTAAGTCTGGAAAGAATTTTCTGATGCTGGCGAGATATTCTTGTTTTATTTGTTCATCTGTTTTGTTCCAGTCTTCTTCAGAGCCGCCGTAACGCACGCACCAGGTTATTTTGTTTTTGTATTTGTCAATCAGCCATGAATGCTGCATTATTACTTGCACTTGTTCGCTGAAAATGTTCAGCCAGTAATTTCCATTATTCAGCAGTTCTTTTGTTGCAAATACAAGACCAATTACTGGGCAGTAATGTACTTTTGATACTTTTGCAGTATACTCGTCAGGAAAACCGGTTGTTATTTTCAGCAGCTCTGGAAGTGGAATTGTATTAATTATTATATCTGCTTCAAAAGTCTGATTCTCAGTTCTAACAATTTTTTTCAGCACATCAACATGTTTTATTTTTGTGTTAACAAGAATTACTCCGCCTCTTGCCTTAATATCTTTTTCCAACCCATCAATCATTGGCTGCAAGCCTCGTTGTGGAAACATGAAATCATCATAAACTTCTTTCTCATAAAGACGATACGCAAACTGTTTTGCAGCTATTCTGTCCAGCGGAATGTTAAACTTGTTCCTGCCATACAGATTATACCAAATATAGTCAGTTGCTTCTCTGCCGCAATACTTGTACAGCCAAGTCTTTGCATCAAGCTCATCAGGAATTTTCGATGGGCTCATCAAAAAAATAGTGTACAATCCAAATAACCCAAAACGGAATTTTGCCCACAAAGAAAGTTTTGGGAATTTAAGCAGGCCAAAAGGGCTTTGAATGTTGTAAAAAATTCCATTCACGCCAATCGCGACCTTCACCTTTTTCCACACAATGTTGCTCATGCAGCCATAGCGTGCAAGATATTTTTGAGTGACAGTATTGTGTTTAACAATGTGATGATAATACTTGGGAATCTGCTCACCATTCATTTCAAAACTCGACGCCAAACCACCCAAAAAAGGTGCGTGTTCAAGAATAGTCACCTTCCACCCAGCGTCTAACAGTTTGTCTGCTGCTGCAAGGCCTGACAAGCCGCCTCCAAGGATGATAGCACGATTCATAATATGGCATAGATTCATACAGTTTTTAAAGATATTCGACAAAATGAATGCTGCTGAACTCTTTTGCATACTCTTGATTTTTCTTAAGAAAATCTTTTGCCAGTTTTTTTCCTTTTAATTCATGCCAGACAATAGTGTTATAAAATGTTGCGCCGGCAGCAAAAATTTTGAACAATGGTGTGTGAAACAGCAGGTGTTTGAAAAATGGAATTTTTATAAACATCATTTCAATGTTAACAACAGGATGGTTGCTGATGTTTGCGCGGACAAAAGGAATAATTTCAAGTTCGTCGCCAATAATGTCAAACTTGCTTGAACCAATACCGAGTTTTTCAGCATGTGCGATGAAAGGAATTTCACACAATTTGAAACCCATCATTGTTGCAAGCGTTGCATCAAGGGAAACAAGGTCGTGTGATGCAAGCACACTGTTCATTGCTTTTGGCGTGCCTGTGCGAGGTCCTTCGCCTTCAATGCAGACAGTTGCATCAGCAACAGCAAAGTCAACCTTCAAAGCTTTGTTGATTTCAGCAATTACTTCATGCACGTGATCATGATACAGGTGCCGATAGCGTGGAATTGTGCCCCACTGGTTTTTCAGCGCTCCAGTCATTGTTGAAACATTGTGCGTTTTTGGCACTGGAATTGTAACAATTGAATCAGCATCAGTCAGCGGTGTTGGGAACTCTACTGTTTTCAAAATGTCATTTCCTGTTTTTTTTCTGACAGGATATTTTGACAGGTTGACAAAACGTGCGCCCACGTCTTTGCAAACATCAAGATACCCCCAGTTTTTTGCTCCTTTATCCACTTGTCGTGTTGTTGCAACGTCAGCATCTCCCACAGTAATTGATTTTGTTTTTTTCTGCAGTACGCGAAGTACGCCTTCAAGAACCCATGGTGATGTGCATAAGCCAGGAACAACCTGGTGAGAAAGAAGATTAACTTTCACAAAAACATTTCCTTTGACAAATGACTTCCAAGATGCAAGTTTCATCACTTGTTCAACAGCATCAAGAACAGCAGATTTTGATATCTGCCTTATTTTTTTATGGGCAACTACTGACATGTAAGTGCAGACAGAATAATGGTTATAAATATGGTGGCTTCATAAGCTATATAAACTTCCTGTGTTCAATTGTCTTATGTCTAAGCAAAGTATTGTTGCAGTTTTGAAAACGACTCCTCGGACTGTTTTGCAGGATTATTCAAAACTCATGCGTTTGGCAGAATATCAGAAATTCCTGCCAAAAAAACACGAAACAATTCTCAAGCTTAACTTGTCTTGGAGTATGTATTACCCTGCATGTAGCACAGAGCCATGGCAGTTGGATGGAGTTTTAAAAACTTTAAATGAAGATGGATATAATGGATTGCATGCTGTTGAGAACAAAACAGTTGTTACAAAGCCATGGAAGGGTGCAGAGGGTAACAAATGGCTTTCAGTTCTTCAAAAATACAATCTTAAATTTGAGCCTTTGACAGAAGTTGAATGGGTTAATTATACTCCAAAACATGAAATGCTTGCGCTTCACCATATTTTTGATGACGGTCATCAGATTCCTAAAATGTTTGTTGGGAAGAATGTTCTGCATTTTCCTACGATAAAAACTCATGGCCATACTCTGATGACTGGTGCGATGAAAAATGCTTTTGGCGGGCTTATTACAGAAAAACGTCATCATTGCCATAAGCTGATTCATGAAGTGCTTGTTGATTTGCTGCAAATACAGAAAGAAATTCATTCAGGTATCTTCGCAGTCATGGATGGAACAGTTTGCGGTGATGGTGCAGGTCCCAGAACCATGATTCCAAGAATCCACAATTACATCCTCGCAAGCAATGACCAAGTGGCCATTGACGCGATATCAGCAAAAATGATGGGTTATGATCCTCTTAGCATTAAATTCATTAAAATCGCGCATGACAAAGGACTTGGTACAGGCGATATAGATCAGATAGACATTATCGGAGAGGATATTTCAAATGTTAATTTTCATTTTACAACTAACAAAAGCCCTGTAATTGCAGGAGATCAGTTGTTCAGAAAAGGTGCGTTGAGTTTTATTGAGCCGTGGCTTTTTCATACAGGGCTTTTCAACTTGTGCATATTTGGCTCTGAATTTTACCATGATAAGCTCTGGTATCCGACAATTGGAAAATGGCGCATTAACAAATTCATGAAAACAGAATGGGGAAAATTATTTGCAAAATACTAAAATGCAGATTATCAACATCGTAAAACTTCTGCGGCCTCAGCAGTGGTACAAAAACCTTTTGATTTTTCTGCCAATAATTTTTGTTGGACAACTGTTTGATGCCTCTGCATTGTTGAGAACTGTATTTGGTTTTTTTGTGTTGTGTGGAATCTCATCAGCAAACTATATAATTAATGATATTATTGATAGGAAAGTAGACAGGCAGCATCCTGAAAAAAAAAACAGGCCAATAGCGAGCGGTGCAATAAGTATTCTTGTCGCATCATGTATTTCAGTTATTTTGTTGCTCGCTTCTCTTTTGTCTGCTTATTCAGGAGGAGCGCTGTTTTTTTGGACAGTTGTTTTTCTTTTCGCGTTCACACAATTATATTCATTCATTCTTAAAGAAAAATTATTTCTTGACATTCTGAGCATAGCAACAAATTTTGTTGTTAGGGCTGTTGCAGGAACATTTCTTATTAATGTTAAAATATCGCCTTGGCTTGTGCTTTGTACTTTCTTCCTGTCGCTTTATCTCTCGGTTGGCAAAAGGCATGCAGAAGTATTATATTTGGGTGAAAAAGCTGCAATGGTCAGAACAACACATCAATATTACACAAAAGAGTTGACAACATCCCTGCTCAACATTTCCACAAGCCTGCTCATCATATCATACAGTCTTTACTCATTTCTTTCAGAACACAAAAACTTGTTGATTACATTGCCTTTTGCGTTATATGTAATTTTTATCTACTACCACCACATAATTAGTGGCAACAAAATAGCAAGACATCCTGAATATGTTTTTCTTGATTTAAGAATGATTGCGGGGATGATGTTGTGGAGCATACTCACGGTTGTTTTGCTGTATTTGCCGTCTTTGAATGTGCTTGTATAGGAGCGGAACTTAATTTTCGTATGTTTTATATTCCGCTCCTATATCCACAAGAGATTACTATTTTATACTATTATTAATCTCTTGTCGTATATAGGTTAAAACAACTTGCACACGTTCTCATACTGTTCTGGCGTGCCAATGTCAAACCAGTTCCCGCTGAATGAGAAACCGTACACAGGACTCTTCTTGTGCAGCCATGCAATAAAATCGCCTGCACGGTCTGGCTTGTTGCCCTCTTTAAGATATTGCCCGATCAATGCAACATCCTCTTTTTTCAAAAAGTAGCATAATGTTGCCACGAGGGAAGAACGTGGCTGTGTTGGCTTCTCGATGAAATTCACGATTTTTTGTGATGTATCAAGAGTTACAACTCCAAACTGAGACGCAAGCGGCAGATTCTTGATGTCAAACACTGCAAGTGCAGAAGAGTTATTTTTCCTTGCAAAATCAACAAAATCAGTAATTGAAAACTCAAACAAGTTATCGCCGCCAACGATCAGCAAATTTTCATTTATGTTTTTCGCCTGCACTGCAAGTGCGATATCTCCGATGGTTCCTAAACGGTCGTTATCGGACTTCGTGCCGTCATTAATCACGTGAATATTCTTGTCAGTCATGGCAGTCTGCGCCCATTTCGTGAAATGAGAAGCAAAACGGTCATTTGAAACAATCACAATCTCGTCCACTTCTGTAATCTCATTTATTTTGTCAACAATTCGGCTCAGCATTGGTCTGCCGCCAACAGGCAGAAGGGCTTTAGGCATGTTTTCTGTCAAAGGATACAAACGAGTGGCATAACCTGCTGCGGGAATTATGGCTTTCATGAATTTTCCGAATTCAGCGATGTGAGCTTCATTCAGGAAAATCTCATCATTAGTCACTTTTAAATTTTGTGAATGAACATGAGTAACATTTAAAAAGAGCCTGCAATTAACACGCGATAGGACGGTCACAGGGGCAGGGTTCACCCAGACTCATTCGAACCTGGCAGTTAAACCAGCCTCCGTACCGGACTGTACTGCACTACGCGGGAACTCCGGTAAGCTGTCCACTTTACTTTCATCATTTTCTCGAGTTCATTCGGCTTCGCCTCACTCACACGAGAAAATTCAATTTCTCGAATTTGCACTGAATGAAGCGCGAAGCGCTGAATTCGGGCAAATTCTCGTCAGGGAAGAACCTCACTGATATGCGGCAAATAGGCGAGCCACGTACGAAAAATATTAATATTAATTGTGATAGTGTGTATTGATGAAAGTGTTGTTTGTTTTTGTGATGAGCTTGTTGTTTCTTCCGGTCGTTTACTCTTATGGTGTTTCGGATTTTCCTGCTCCGTTTGTCATTGACGGTAAACCGCAGTCTAATCTTGCAATTGTTGTTGGTGATAGGGCGGCAGCGTCTGATGTTATTGCCGCACTTGATATTGGGGTGTTTTTACAGCAGTCGGGTGTTAAGGGTGAGTATGCGCCTTTTCTTTCAGAGGATGCTGTTTCGGTTGGTAGCGTGTCTGAAGTGGTTGCGATTAACAAAACATTGGGTGCTGTAAGGCCTGTTTTTACTGAGGTGGATCTTGATTTGCTTAAAGGCGGGTTGATTGTTACGCAGGAGGGAAGCACTGAGTATAACCAGTATTTGCGTCTTCCGCAGGGTGGTCCTGCAGGAGTTATTATTCTTGCAGAGACTGATGGTATTGTCGGGCTTGCGCTGGCGTGGGTTGCGAATTTTCCGCTGTTTACTTGGGAGCTTGAGTTTGAGGAGGGTCTTACGAGCAGGATTGAGGGTGGGAAGCTTGTTGACCTTCAGGATGAGGATGTGATGATTTTGGGCATGCCGTTTGTTATTGTTGATGCGAGTTATTCGACTGTTACTAATCGGGCGAGCATTACTTTTTTGGGGGGCGGGTTGTCAGCGCTTCTTGGCGAGAATGAGCGGGAGACTTTTGTTCTTGATGGTAAGGAATACGAGGTTGAGGTTTTAATTATTTCAGAAACTGCTGATGATGGCGACGGCACTGTTAAGTTCAGGATTAATGGCGAGATTACTGATGCGCTTGAGGATGGCGAGACTGATTTTCTTGCTGACGGCACTCTTGTGGCTGTGAGGGATATTGTTTCCAGTGCGAAGGATATTCAAAAAAGTATTGTCCAGTTTTATCTTGGCCCGCACGTCATCACTTTTTTTGACGGGAACGCGTCTGATGACGCGAGCGCTCCTGCAAGTGTGTTGGTTAATCTTGAAAGGATGACGAGCAGTTCGTCTTCTATTATGGGGAGTGAGGTTGAGTCGAACAGGACATTTAGGCTTGAAAAGATTAATTATACTTTGTATGATGAGAATCTGGTGAGCAGTTCGTTTGTGTTTCCAGGCAAAACTTTGCGTTCACAGCAGGAAAAACAGGAGGGGTTTCTTACTCCTGTTTGGGATTTGGTGTATCTTGGGCTTGCAGAGGTCGGCGAGACGTATGTGGTGCTTGATCCTGTGGCAGATCATAGTTATGATATTCAGTTCACGAATCAGGAGGGCATATTTTATGACATTCCTTTTATTACTAATGACCGTACGAGTGGGAACTTGAAGTTTGGGGATGATAATGACGATCTTTGGTTTTGCGAGCCTGCGAATAACACCATGTATCAGGTGACTGATGGTGATTTTTTTGTGCTTTCTAACTGTGATGGTCCTGCAAAGGATGATACTTGTTTTAGTCATGTGCTTCGCTATGATAGTGTTGATACGACGCAGAACGTGCTTTCTTTTACAGATCTTGGAATGGGGACAAGGGCTGTTGTTTTTGACAATGCAACGCGTGAGGCTGGACTTGTTGCGGGTGGTGTTTCGTATGCAGTGTTTGTTGACCCTGTGGGACCGCATAATGTGAGTATTGACTTGGATGGAAATGGCGTTGTGCAGGGTGATTGTGCTTATGTCGGTATTCAGGGTGAGGGGATGTTGTTGTTTGGAGGCAATAATACAAATGAAAGCTCATTGCAGGGTTCTAAGGCGTTTGTGGTTGGCAACGCGAGTAATCTTACTGTTATAACTTTGGCTTCTAATTTTGAGGATGCAGGTCAGGATGAAAATTTGACAATTGAGTTTGAGGCGCGTCCGAATAACAAGATTGGTTTGCTTGCGAAGGGTATCAGGGCGTCTTCTGGAGGGGTTTTTGGTCCGCTTCAGACTGCGCGCAATGAGGAATTGCAGTGGGCTTTGACGCAGTATGGGCTTTGGCTTGACATTTCTGACCCGCCTGATTCTCCTGAAGTTGTGACGATTGCGTACCCGCTTCAACAGCGTACTGGTCAGGTTTATATTACTAAGAGTCCTTTTAGTGTTGCTCGGCAGGGCGATGGCGCTTCTGCTTCTGTTGGCTTAAATCCTATAGTTACTCCTGTCAGCAAGCTCGCCAGTGAGGTTGTTGACGTGTCTGAGTTTAACGCTGTTGTTGTTGGCGGTCCTTGTGTTAATGATGTTGCAGATGTGCTTATGCGGAAGCCTGAACCTTGCACGCTGCCATTTTTGAATGCGAGGGAGAATGTTACTTTTTTTGAGCATCTGAATGGTAATGTTGCTTTGCTTGTTGCAGGATTGTCTGCTGGAGATACTGAAAGTGCAGTTAAACAACTTTTGTCAAAGCAAAATTTTATATAGTTGTTTGCGGAAAAAACATTATGCTTTCGCCGTTTATCAAAAAGCTGATGTTTGCGCGTCAGTTTGTGATGTCTGATGGAAAGATTGAGGTGCTTGGCAGGAGGCAGGTCATGCTTCCTTTGGAGCTTTTGGCTGATTTGCAAAAGCTTAATGAAGTTGAAGCGTATAATGTTATTAAAGAAGATATCAGGATGATTATGGTTGCTTTTTCTCAAAAGATTGGTTCAAATTCTGCCGGTATGTTTAAGAATATTGAGGATATTTTTGAGTGTTTTGGTTTTGGAAAGCCTGAGATTGTGGTGCTTGACCAGAGTAAAAAGTCAGTGACTGTTCGTTTTCACGATACTCCTGTTCGGCTGGTGTCTGAGGTGGTTCTTCCTGGCGCGCTTGCAGGTACATTTTCATTTTTGTTTGGCAAAAAAGTGGACTGCACTTATAAGACGTGTCCTGTTAATGGCTCTGGGTTTTGCGAGTTTAGGATAGAATAAAAAAAGTTTATGATAGAATAAAAAAGAGGTCGTGTATGGCAAGGCTCGTTAATGTAGGATTGGGGTTTTCTGATAAACGGGATGCTGCGCTGGCAGCGTGCGAGGCGTTGCGTTCTGCTTTGAAGGGTGTTAAAAAGTCTCCGCAGTTGACGCTTGTTTTGTATAGTGGTGATCTTGACCCGTATGTTATTTCTGAGGCAGTGAAGCGTGAGCTTGGTTCTTTGCCTTTTATTGGCGGTTCGACTGATGCTGTTGTTTTTAATGACAGGCTTTACACTTTTGGTGTTGGGGTTGCGTGTATTCAGTCTGATTACTTGCATTTTGGTGTTGCCGGCTGTGATGGCATGTCTGTGGAGACTGCAGAAAAGGCAAGGACTGTTATTCGTCATGCGGTAAGCTCTATTCCTTTGGATACTTATACTGATGCGTACATGGCTTTTAATAGGATGAAGAAGGGAAATGTTACTGGCATAATTCGTATTCCTAATTTTTTTTGTTTTTTGTTTACGCGCGGGTTTCAGGTTGTAAGGATGGGTAATGAGGACTTGATTATTGAGGGAATTGCTGACGTTATTGGAAATTATGTTCCTGTTTTTGGTGGCAGTCTTGGTGATCATATGGAAAAGGTGTTTTCGCAGACTCCGTACGAGATTTATACTTTTCATAATGGGAAGGTGTACAGGGATGGGCTGGTTTGCGCGTTTGCGTGCACTGATATTTTGTACGCGCACTCTTTGGAGCATGGCTACAAGACTACTAATAAAGTTGCGGCAGTTACCGGCATAAAAAATAATGGGTTTGTGGTGTCTGAGATGAATCATGAGAACGTGGTCGACTGGTATTCTTCTCAGGTTGGCGTGTCAAAGAGTAAGTTTTTGCAGAATATTTTGTTTTTCACGCAGAAAAATCCAGTTGGCATTCCTGATGGTTTTGGCAGCATTATCATGCGCGCTGGAGGTGTGCCGTTTAAGAATTATTTGTCGTACATTGCTCCTTTTAAGGAGAACAGTCCTGTTTTTGTGATGGATATGGTGAGTAAAAAGCATATTATGAAGGCGTGCAGTGTCATTAATGATGACTTGCACAGGCATTTAAAAGTGCACATGGATCCTGTTTTTACGTTTGTCACGACGTGTTCGAGTCGGCGGGTATTGTTGAAGGATGAGCTGAATAAGGAGGTTGGGCAGTTGAGCAGGCATTTGCATTGTCCTGTTTTTGGCTTTAGTAGTTTTGGGGAGATTGGGAGTAAGCCGGCAACGCCGACGCATTTTCATCATTTGACGATTAATGTGTTTACAGTGTATGATAAACTGCTCACAGATTTGAGGTGAAGCATGTTTGATGATTTTTTTGAATGCCAGCTTCAGCAGGATGCGGTGGTTTTGGAGGAGGTTTTTGACTCGCGTGACTGGGATACGGATGTTGACCCTTTGTCGCTTCCGCATTCTTTTTGGGGCAATATCGCGCTTGATTTTATGGACTCAAAACAGCGTGATGTTATGCTTTCAAGTTTTTTCAGGTATTCTTTGAGACGGGGGTTGAAGGTTATGCCGTTGTACGCTTCAGCGCAGTACGCAAAGCTTGACCCTTTTTGCGTTCGTAAGTTGTCTGATTTTGTGAGGGTTCCTTTGTTGTTGAAAGATGGGAATCTTACTGCCGGTCTTGCTGGTTTTCGTGAGAAATCGCATGAAGTGCCTGAGATTCTTTTGCCTGCTGATGTGCGTTCGAGCCACGTGTATAAGAGCGGCGGCACTAAGGGTTTGTCAACGCCTACGTACATTACTGATGCTGATTTGGTTATTGAGGCGTATTCTCTTGCGAGAAGGAGTTTTCTTGCAGGGGGTATGCGTCCTCAGGAACGGTTGTACAGTTGTTATAACCCTACGCACAAAGGTGGTGAGCTTATCAAGCGTGCTGGTGCGTTGATTGGCAAGAAAACAGTGCTGCTTAAGCGTCCTGAGGATGATATCGTGCAGTGTATCAGGGATTTGCGCGCGCACAAGATTACAACTATTGCCGCGGTTCAGCCTCCGGTTAGTTCTGGCAGTGATAGTTTTCAGCAGATTAAAAAGGGCACTTCTTTTTTGAATCTTTTTGAGGCAGACCATTCGTTGTTTGGGGCGCAGGGGCAGGTTAAGAAAGCTTTCGTGACTGGTTATCAGCTTCCTCAGGAGATTATTGCTCTTGCAGAGGATGTTGGTCTTTCTTTGTTTACTGCGTGGGGGGCGACTGAAGCTATTGTTGGTGCGACTTCTACTGTTACTGGTCCGCCAACGCGGTTATGCAAGTTTAATGCCCAGCATCTTGTTGTTGGCCCTCATTTTCTTGCGGTTGCCAAAATTGTGGATGAGCGTTTGAAGCCTGCGGAAGAGGGGGAGGACGGCATTGTTTTGGTGAACACTCTTGCAAGGGAAGGTACGCTTTATTTTAATTATGCTATTGGTGATATGGCGCATGTCTTGTCAAAGAGTTGTCCGTGTGGTAGAACAACTCCTGTTGTTTCAAACATTCGAAGGATAGACAATCCTGCAGAGGTGTTTGGTGTTGGATGCCGGTATGATTGAAGTGCGTAATTTCATTAATGGAAAGGCAGGTTTTGGTTATTCTGGAAGTTTTGAGTGCAGCACGCCTTTTTCTGCTCAAAAACTTGGTGATGAGAATAAATGCAGTAAGTATAGCTTGCCTAATTCTTCTGTTGCGGATGTTGGTTTTGCGTTGAGTGCTGCAAGACTGGCGTATTCTTTTACTTCAGCGTTGTCTTTTTCACAGCGCATGGATGTTTTGTTGACTGCCGCAAAAAATTTTGTTGTGGCGCAGGAGCATGAAAATTTTATAGTGGCTTCTACTGGCATGCCTGTTAAGTTTGTCCGCCAGCGTTTTGAGATTGGAATTCAGTTGATGCTTTGTCTTGCAGATATTTGCGCAGAGCGTTATGGTGTTCAGGATGATATGTTTGTGCGCACTGTTTACCGCGATGCTGCTGTTGTTGGGCATGAGTTGAGGTTGGCGCGTGAGGGTCCTGTGAGTGTTTTTCTTCCTCCGAATGACCCTGCTGAGCCATTTTTTATTTTTTCACATGCAGTGCTTTCCGGCCAGTCTTTGGTGGTTAAGCCAAGTCATGCCGAGCCGCTGACTAGTGTCGTGCTTGCGCAGGCATTGACGCAGGCAGGGTATCCTGATGGAGGGCTTAATGTCGTGCACTGGAATAGTGCTGATAAAGCTCGCGCTTTGTTGGGGTTTTATTTGTGCCGTGAGACTCCTTTGCGTATAGTTATGGGTAATACTGCATCTGTGCAGTCTTTGCTTTCAGGTCAGGCAAGTGAAGAGAGTGGCGAAGTTGTTTCCGGCACGACGATTCAGTTTTGTGCGGGGCACACCGCGTGTGTTGTTTTTGATGATGCTGATTTTGAGCGTGCTGCCGAGCATATTGTGAAGAGTGCATACGAGTGGACGATTGATTGTGTTTCTGCAAAGACTGTTGTTGTAGTTGGATTGCAGGCAAGGGATAAGCTTCTTGTTCACCTTAAGGAGCTTGTGTCAAAAAAAGTAGTCGGCAGTCCTTTTGATGAAGCGACAGATATCGGGTATGTTCCTGCACAGACTCTCTCTGCTCTTGATGAAGTGCTTCGCGGACAGCGCGAGTTTGGAGCTGTTCACCACCACGTGCAGTATAATAAGTTGAGCAGTGTGCAGGTGGCTCCTGTCTTGTGCGAAGCTGTTTCGTTGAATTTTCCTTTGTTTGGGCAGGAAGCCCCTTATGTGCTTACTTTGTATGTTTGCGCGTCAGAGAGAGAGCTGCCTGGTGTGCTTGAAAAACTGCGTGATATTTTGCCTGGAAAGCGTATGGGCATAGGTATTTATACAGGCAGGTGCTTTAATTCGGTCATGCCATTGCTGCGCAAGTGTCATTCTCACTTGGTTTTTTTCAACACGTCAACGATTAATTTAAATTTCGCGCTCGCTCATCAGGATGTTTTCCTGTCAGATGAACTGTTA
>JACQIC010000015.1 GCA_016198725.1 Candidatus Aenigmatarchaeota archaeon
AACAGTTAATGATAACTAGTTCTCAGTCATTTTCTTATCTTCAATTTAGCGTTGAATAATTCGTAAACATAATCTCTTGTTTCTTGCATTTGTTGAATTTCTTCAATTTTTAATAATGGATAAGGTCTGCGCCCTCGTACAGTGTAAGTATTACCCATTCCCGCAGCTTTTAACCGTTTCAGCATTGTTTCATTTTTTTCAACCTGCTCAAATTCTTGTGTTGGCCGGACAGCCAGATGCAGCGATGGTTGAACAATAACATCAATAGTTTCAAGTTTTTGCTCTTCGTAGTTCCATTTCTTTTCTTTTGCCAGCGCTTTTCCACTTATGCAGTAATTGGTTTTTGTGGACTGAAAAGCGTCTACACCCGAGCATAAATAATAAATTTGTCCATTATGTTCAAATTCAAATTCTGAAGTTCTAGCAAAATCAACTCTTGATAATAAATTCATCCAGTGATAATCATCAAGAAACTTTTTTATTGGTTTTAATAACATTTCTAAATCAATTAAGTAATTAGCATCCTTATCTGTGCTGAGTTTACACACAATTTCACATGCGCTAACCCCAACAGGCTTTTTCAAAAACTCTGCAAGTTTCAATTCAGGATCATTGCCAACATGCGCCGCCCGTACTTTAAGCACATATTTGTCATCAACTTTGATACAATACACAGACGTTTTGTAAAATCTTGTTCCACCAGCATCATGGTCAAATCTTCGCTCACAGCTTCCATTGCAAACAAGTTCTTTTTTCATTTCAGTGATTGAGTTCTGAATGTATTCATCAGTTTCCTGCTTAAGCTTTAATGCAAACGCTGTTGCAAATACTTGTGACTGAAGTACTTGCGGATTGTCTGGCTTTTTGATGTCATCTTCAGTCCAGTTTTGAGCAGTTTTATTTCCTATGCCTGCAGCATATAGTCTCAATGCTTGCTCAAACTCATCAGGAGTATCAAGTATTACTCCTTCCAGTACGTCTTGCTTTGTTAGCTCGATTATTTTTGATTTTTTACTCATTTTGTCTCCAAACCTTCTGTTATATGATAATGGATGCTGACTTGTGTTGGTTCTGCCGTGAGGTTTATTCCTGATCTTAGGTCTTCTACGATTCTTAAAAACAGTTTAGCGTCGATGGCGCGAAGAGTTTTCAAGCTTGAGTTGTATCCTAGTATAAATCCTATGACAAATTGTTCTCTCGTCTCGCTCAGTATAATTGTTTTAATGCGGGTGAGATACCCTATATAGCGCAGACTTATGGGTTTTTTTAAAGCGGACTGGCAAAGTAATTCATTTTCTTTTTTCTGCAAGTCTTTTATTTCTGATAGTGTAAAATCATTTGTGTCGCATGACGCGTCAAAGTCAACTAAGCCGACTTTTAACGCATCATTATCTCTATACACGACAATGTTGCCTATATGCGCATTACTTCTTAACACCCCTGAACTCCATGTTTGATTGTTCTTGTCCATTAACTGCTTGAGTTGTCCAGAAACGTAACCGATTTCATGAGCCAATCCTCTAAGATTTGAATATAATATCTCACCACCATAATTCACACGTTTGCCTTCTGTCCTCAGCCAGAGCCAGTTGTCGAGAACAAACAATAGCTCATCCAATCGCGTATCTCCCTGCACTTCGACAACTGATGCCGTAAGTTTTTCTTTTCCTGCTCTTGTCGAATAGCGCCAGAACCCTTTGTGTTTCATCACAGGGGTTATTCCTTCGTTTTCAAGCACTGCGTTGAAACGATTTGACATTTTTCTTTCAAACTCTGCTGAATAAGCCGGCTGTCCACCCCAAATTTCGTGTGTTCCGTTATTATAATGTTCCACAACTGGCTTGGAAGAATTGAATGAAATGCCTTTTAACTTGTAAAGTTTTTGCTCATTTTTTTTAGTCTGCACTAATACCGAACGGTGCCCGCTCCACACAGCGTGAATATGGTCGATATAACACTCCATTTCCGGCACAATTTCACGCACGTCATTCCGGCCTGCAGTAACAAGATCATCATCTGCTGCTCTGAAAACTAAATCATTTACCAGCTCTGCGTTCACAACATAACATCCAGTTTTCAATGGTTCCGGCACGTCTTTGTCGACGTCCACTTTTCCTTCAAGTGAGCCGAGTACTGTAGAATCTCGCTTGATTAATAACGGGTTTGGCTTACTCATTTTTCTTCTCCCACTCCAAAGGGTTGCACTTGCTCAAAAACATAGCATTCACTTGTTAAAGGCAAAGTCAGAGTTGGACGAATACTTTCGGGTGTTTCTTCTGCAATGTACTTAACAACTGCGGCAATGTTGTGCAAGCTCCAATCATATGCTTGACTTAAGGGACACGTATCTCGCTCCTTTCCAAACACACAGATTTTGGCTAATAGTTTTTGATCTTGCGCCATCCATTGTTCTTTTTCGAGTACAAAATCTCGTTGATCAGTTTTGATCAGATTAAAGTGTTTGACAAGTTTTTGTACGTGTGTTGTGTCTCTCCCATCAAAAAACCTTGTTCTGTTCCACACAAAATATCGTCTTCCCAAAGTGATTTCAGCATACTTGTTGAACTTTCGCAACTCTCTGATAAGCTTCGCATACGCAAACTTTTTCATATTTTCTGGGTGTGGCAAATCAGACACTTGAACAAGACCTATTTGTGGAGTTGCTTCCAATGCATCGACAAAATCTTTGTAAACCCTCACTTCATCATCAACAAGCTCGCAAGTCCATGGTGCACTCCATTGCGGATGAACCCAGAAATACAACTGGCGAATCTGGCCCGGTTTGAGATCATCAATTCTTATATGAAGTGATTGTGTAATAGCATCATCAATGGTTTTCATCTTTCCCTTTCACAAATTTTCTCAGCGCTACTTCTACAAGGTGTGATTTGTTTCTGAATGTGCCGTCTACTAATAATGCATCAAGTTTCTGCAGTATTTCTTGGCTTACTGTTATGCTTAGTTTTTGGCGCATGGTATCGTATGCGGGAGTACAATGTCAGAAGTTTATAAATTTATGCGAAAATTAGTCACTTGACAGTGGCATTATACGACAAGAGATTAATAATGGTATAAAATAGTAATCTCTTGTGGATATATGAGCGGAATATAAAACATACGAAAATTAAGTTCCGCTCCTATAA
>JACQIC010000081.1 GCA_016198725.1 Candidatus Aenigmatarchaeota archaeon
CATGTCAAAAACCACTGGTGAAACAACAATGACATGAATAGTGGTTTTTGAGCATCACAGAAATCTTTTAGATTTCTGGGACACAAAAAATCCATGGATTTTTTCGTGTGCTCACGATTTTTTACCAGTTTTATACTGGTGGAAAATCGTGACATTTATATTGTTAAAATAATTCTCGCATGTATGCATGACAAATTAGTGAAAGTGTTGCGGCAACTTTCAATTGTGTGCAGGGCAAGTTTTGTTCTTTCAAGCGGTGAAAAATCTGAATTTTATGTTGATGTTAAAAAAGCATATGGACATCATGGCGCACTCACTTTGATATCTGATGAGTTATACAAAACTATTGACGAAAACACAACATGTATTGCCGCGGCAGGTTATGGCGGACTGTCTCCTGCATCAGTCATTTCATCAAAATATGGGCTTAATCTTTCTCTTGTTCGCGACCGGCCAAAAAAACATGGGCTTTGCAAACTTATTGACGGTTATCTCCCTGAAAAAACTGATCGTGTGGCAATTATTGATGATGTTTTCACAACAGGCGGAAGTTTGGGTAAAATCATAAAGGCGCTGGAACCTACTGGAGCCGAAATTCTCGGATGCTCTGTTGTGGTAAAAAGGGGCGGCGGGCAGTCGAATGCCCCTTTGTCATACTTGATAACACTCGAGGAATTGTTATAAAATGATTTTGTTTGAAAAACACGAGTGGAAACTTCTCTGGCCGTTTTATGCATTTCAGTTTCTTTCAGGGGTTTTCTGGGTTGTCATGCCATTTTTGGTGATTTATTACCGGCAGCGTGGCTTGTCTTTTTTTGAAATTTCAGTATTGTGGGCAGTGATGTCTTTGGCAAAAGTCTTGTTTGAAGTTCCCACGGGAATTGTTGCTGATGTTTTTGGCAGGAAATTTTCTGCGGTTTCAGGATATTTTCTTACAAGCGTGTTTTGGATTATCATTCCATTTACTAGAAATTTTGCTGAGCTTTTGTTTGTTATAATACTCATTTCAATTTCTCAAACACTTATCTCTGGCGCGCTTGATGCTTGGGTGTATGACTGGCTGAAGTTCAGGAAACAACAGCACCTTATCAAAGAATACTATGTGAAGTTTAGCATGTTCGGAATATCTGGAACAATAATTGGACCATTCATAGGAGGCATTCTTGCAGCGAGAGTAAAGCTCGACTGGTTATTTGTTGTTGAAGGAATAGGAGGTGTTCTCGCATGCGTGCTACTTTTGTTTGCACACGAGCATTTCAGGCGAGAGAAAGTTTTGCTGGTGCGACAAGTCCGGCATGCTTTCAGCACAGCAAAAAAAGGATTTGTATTCATCAAAAGTCAAAAGCAGATACAATACTTTTTTATTGCAGGAACGGGAATTGCGGGCTGGCTTGCGATTGATGAACTCGCGAGACAGCCGTTTCTTAACAGCTTAGGAATGCCTGTAAGCTATTTGGGTTTTTTTGCCTCAATTGTTGGTTTTTTTACAGTAATTGCGCCTTTTGTTGGCAGGTGGATTTCGAGGAAGTTTCGCGAAAAAGATATTTTTATTGCTGCGGCAGCAGGAACTTTTTTTCTTCTTCTTTTGATTCTAATAGCAGCATACCCAAACTATTTGGTTGGCGCGGTTATAATTCTGCTGCTGGACTTTATTTTCTTTATTCAAAGACCGCTTTTTTACGCTCACCAACAGCATTTCATCCCATCAAACACAAGAGCAACAGTTCTTTCTGCAGGAAGCATGCTGCAGGAATTAGTGTACTTGATAATCATTCTTTCAGGCGGTTACTTTATGGACGTGTTGGGCCCTCAAAAAGTGTTGGTGATGTCAAGCATATTCATGATACCTGCAGTGCTGGCGTTCATGCAGTTTAGAAGATGAATTATAGTAAATCTCATTAAACAATCTGCCGCAAACAGCCATTTCTCGTGTGAGCCAAAGGCGAACTCGAGAAATGTATGACTTTTTTGTCACTGAAGTTTATATGCATCAAACGCTTAATAGAACAAGTATTACAATAATGTCACGATTTTCAGAACTGCGCCGGCTTCGCCGTGCTCATTCAGGAAAATTTTGGAGAAAATAAAATGGAAAGAGAAACATTGGAAGAAAAGGCAAAAACAGCGCCAGAAGCGCCACTTAAAAAAGAAGTTACCGGAAAAGAAGATGGACTTATCGGCGCTCTGGCAAATAAAGTATATGCAGTACTTCAAAAAGAGATAGAACAAAATAAAATCACATTTGTTTATGCTGCAATAGGGCTTGAGATGTTGCGCGAAATTGATAAAGAAGCGTATAGAAGAGCAACTTGTGAAGTTGCAAAACAGTATTTAGTAAAGGCAGGCATTGATCCGAAGACGGTCGATGATTGTCTTTCACATGAAACGGGAAGCGTTAAATTTTCAGATGTTTATGATAGAATTCCCACCTGTACTGGTAGTTATACCGGAAAAATAATTGACGTGGAGGCGTAAAATGTCAGAAGAAAAATCAAACAAGGATGAACAGGTTGGCTTTCATAAAGGCTCTTTAACAACTCTTGCTAAAGAACGGCAAGAACTTGCCAGAATGATTGGTGTTGTTGAGCAGCTCATGCAGATGCATATCAAGGCGCTCAAGGATTTGGGAGTTGACTTGGAAGCAGAGGCAAAGAAAGCTGTTGAATCAAAAAAGAAACCGCTTGAGGATGAGTTGCGATAAACATGTATCACACACACTCGTATGCTGTTTTTGAGTCTGGAGTTGCGAGATACCAAACTGTCAACCGATCACAGGACTCTTACCAGTCATGGCAGCCTGCTTTGGAACAAATAGTTCTCGAACAGCCGGTTGCGTGTGCTGTTGAGCAGCCAAAAAGCACACGAAATTATTCATCCTTATACCTGTCACCCGCACACAAGGAATACTTTACAGCAGGAGATTTTCTCACACATTCACAGCCAACAATGTTTATTGGAGATGCAAAAGACGTTGAGGAATTTGCAAAGCAGGCATTTGATAAAACAACAGGAATGCCGCTGCCTTCAAATATTATAATCAAAATTTGCAGCAGACAGGAAATGAAGGAAATCCACGAATCACGTTCTGGCAAATGGAATGAAAGCATTGTCGGGTTTTCATTCAACGGACACGGCAGGCACATAAGCGAAGTGTTTGTACAGCAAGGAAATCTTGACAGCGTCATGCTCACACTTGGCCACGAGCTTGGTCACGTTATTTCACCAACTCTGCAAGACA
The DNA here is from genome assembly GCA_016198725.1 of Candidatus Aenigmatarchaeota archaeon. GTDB lineage: Archaea > Nanobdellota > Nanobdellia > Woesearchaeales > ARS49 > JACQIC01. The sequence continues at coordinate 3,239 of JACQIC010000081.1, forward strand.
AACGTGATGAAGAAGCAAAGGCATTTGCATTCTCAATTGCGTGGATGCGAACAATTGTTGACAACAACATTGCAGGGCTTGCAAACTGCATAAATCCAAACCCTGCAAAAAACGGACTGCACGACGTCGCATTTGACTTTATTGCAGAAAAAATAAAACAAGGCTGCCAGCCGATATCAATATTTAATGAACTGATGACTGGACAGCTTTCAATGCAGCAAAAATTAGAAACTATAGGAGCGGCGCTTGATTTTCGGAATAATTTAACGCCGCTCCTATATCCACAAGAGCTTACAATTATATCCGATTATTAAGCTCTTGTCGTATATCATACTCTGAGGGGGTAACAAGATGGCTAAGGAAAAAACAGAAGCAAAAACAGAATTAAAAAGTGAAGAAAAACAAATTGATCAGTTAAAGGAAATGGAAGCAAGACTTCCGCCGGAAGTTGCAGCAAAACTCAAGGCGGCAAAAGAAAAAGTTGACAAGTTCAAAAAAGCAATTCTTGACAAGTACGACAAATCAATAATGGGAATTGCATTGCTTCCCCCGCCGCGTGAACAGCCATCAGAACCCGGCATACCCCCGAAACCAGTAAACAAAGATGAAATTCACATTCTTGTGCTTGCAGACGACAGTTCAATAAAACCGCCAAAATTTGAGTGGCGGGAAAACCTTTTCCAAACAGTTGAAAAAACAGCAAAAGAAATAGACCCTCTTCTCAAACCACAAACTCTTTTACTGCAAGATTTATGGCAGAACTGTTACGACGGCAAATCTGATCTTTTACAGTTAATTGCGCTCGGCGCGCCTGTGCACGACACCGGCATGCTTTCTGCAATCAAAATAGCTGAAGTTCACAAGACAATGGTTCTGAAAAAATTTGAAAAATACATTGTTGCGTATGTTCTTGCAGGCTCTTTAGTGCAAGGCAGGGCAACAAAAGAAAGTGACATTGACGTATTCATAGTCATTGATGACACTGATGTAAAGAAAATGACTCGTGTTGAGCTGAAGGACAAGCTCAGGGCAATAATCATCCAGATGGGATTTGATGCCGGCGAAATAACAGGCATCAGAAACAAGATAAACATCCAAGTCTACATACTGACAGACTTCTGGGACAGCATGCGGGAGGCAAACCCTGTTATTTTCACCTTTCTGCGCGACGGAGTTCCTTTCTATGACAGAGGCATATTCATGCCATGGAAACAGCTTTTGAAAATGGGAAAAATCAAGCCAAGTACAGAAGCAATTGACATGTACATGAGCTCTGGAGAGCAGATGCTCGAAAGAGTAAAGTTCAAACTCAGAGACATGGCAATGGAAGACTTTTTCTGGAGCATACAAACACCAAGTCAGGCAGCATTGATGCTTTACGGTGTGCCTCCGCCAACACCGAAGGAAACAGTGGAAGTCATGCGCGAAATATTTGTGAAAAAAGAGAAACTGCTTGAGAACAAGGATGTTGACATTCTTGAAAGCATCATTCAACTGCGCAAAGACCTTGAGCACGGCGTCAAAAAAGACGTGACAGGAAAAGAACTTGACCAGCATCTTGACAATGCAGACAAATACCTCAAGCGCCTGAAAAAACTCTTTACGCAAATAGAAAAGAAAAAAGAAGATGACACTATTGTCAGCATATACGACACACTATTGTCAGTCATTAGAGACGCGCTGAAATTAGAAGGCAGAGAAAAAATTGCAGAAGTGGAGCTCGTAAAATGCTTTGAAGACGATTTGATTTCAACAGGAAAAATACCATCAAAATTCCTGCGAAGCCTTAATGTCGTAATTGAAGCCAAAAAGCATTATGATGATGGCACGCTGACAAAAATTGATGTTGAACAAACAAGAAAAGAAGCGCAGGAAATCGTAAAAGTTGTTGTAGAATACATTCAGCGAAAGCGCGTGCACGAACTGCAGCGGGCAAAAGTCAGAGTCCAATATGACAAAAGGTTCGGAGAGCTGACGATTGTCGGCGAGAACGTGTTTGTAGTCAAAGACATTGATTCTGCTGACAGGAAATTTGAAGTAGGCAAACTGAAGCCTGACGGAAGCATAGGCCCGCTTGAAGACACGTCGTATGACAACTTCGAAAAAGCAATATCAAAAAGCGCACTGCCAAAAGTCAGCGTGACAGAACCATTCTTCCTAAGCCTTAAATTGATATTTGGAAAGGATGTGAAAGTGCTAATGTAAATTTTTTAAATTTATTTTGTTTATTTTCTACTTTTTTTTATTCTCTTTTGCTCTTTTGTTTTCATCGGAATTATAACTCTTTTCAGCACTTTTTTAGGCAGACTTATGAATGAAAGAACAACAGTATAACTTCTTGAAGCAATCTTGTTCATAGCCAAACAATACTGCATTGCAATTCCCTTCATTACAGTACTCCGGTTATGCTGTGGAAACTCAATCTCGTAAGGAGTAAAAATAAAAGAAGTTTCTTCATTCTTTTTCTGAAACATCTTATACAACGGGAGCTGTGTTTGCGCATCAATAAGTTTTTCCAATTCTCCAAAATGATAATACTGAATACTCCCCTGTTTCAGAGGAGAAACCAATTCACCAATAAGTCCAACATAAGAAGTTTTATGCTCAACAGAATCACGTTCTATTCTACTTCCAGTATACACAACAAGATAAAGTTCTTTACCTTTCATATTCCATATTTCTCTTGATTCAAAAGGCACAATTTCGTCCATGCAAACAACAAATCAAACGGCTTTTTAAATGTACGGGCTTTGCGCGGAAACTCAATCTTTTCGGGTAGGTTTTAATTCGTCTAAAAGTTTGTAGTCATTTAGTATTGTGTCTGCTGTTCCAAGGTATCGTACGACTTTTTGTTGTATTTTTTCTTTGGTTCTTTTTGCTTCTACAAGATAGAAGTAGGTTCGTGGTTGTTTGTCATTTTTTCTTTTGAATTTTTTGGCTCTCAGGTACACCATTGCAGTATTATAGGCACTACTATTTATAAATATTATGAATTTGAACTGCATAAGATTTATAGGCACTACATAAGAGGGAGAAACGTCGATAAAACGAGGTGATTTCATGGCACGACTACCAAATCAAGAATTTCGCCAAATGGTTCCGGTTATCAGGGAACCTGATTTTTATGAAGATGAAGAACCAAGACCTATCCATTGGTCCAAATACAACGAGTCACAAATCAAAAGCGCAATAGAAACACTCACATTCATTCGCGACAATGTTGACCTGTGCGAGCACAACAACAAAAAACGAGTTGGAAGACCACTAACGGATCCGAAAATGCTTGCAAAAGCCATTCTCATATGCGAAGCGCTTGGCTTTACAGAACGGGAAAGCCAAGAATGGGTAAAGATTATCGGTCCATTAGTTGGAATAGACAAACATATTGACGACAGAGTAATGGGCGAGGCATACGACAACCCACAAGTTCTCTATATTCTGAAACAGGTTTTTGACCGCTCAAAAACTTCCGACGGAAAACTATCTGGCGATGGCACTGGAATCGAGACAAGTAGAAAACAGAATTATGAAAGCACAAAGAAAAGCGGAGCATACTTGACCAGTGTTGTTGACTCAAGAGAAATAGTCCAAGCGTTTGACGTGGGAACACAAGAACTTCATGCAATGCATGAACTTGTAGAACAAATTAAAGGAAAAAGTTTGCGACTCGATGCAGGTTTCAACGATCGCAAACTCGTCGATAAAATCAATTCTTTAGGAATGACACCTTATGTTTTTCCAAAGAAAAACAACAAACTCAATGGACACCAAGCGTGGAAAGAAATGTACTTAGAACTTTATTACGATGTCATGCAATGGCTAACAGAGTACCATCAAAGAAGCCACGCAGAAAGCTTCCACTCAAGCTTCAAAAGAAAGAACAAATTGCTCCTAAAAATCAGAGGTTTAGCACAACTTAGCCAGCTCACTGCGCGGATAATACTACACAACAGAAGACGTCTCGCCTATTTCAACCGCCTAACCAGTTAATTTCCGCGCAAAGCCAAATGTACGGGAATATTAATAAACTGATTCATTTCGTTCACTGCATGAAAGTAGTTATTCTCGCAGCAGGCAAAGGCACGCGCATGCTTCCCCTGACAGAAAACCTCCCAAAAGCGTTAGTGCAGGTGAACGGCAAACCTTTTCTTTATTACTTGTTGAAAAATCTTGAAAAAGCAGGATTCACTGAAATTGGGATTATTGTTGACCACAAAAAAGAAATGATTATGGAGTTCCTGAAACAAAACAGTTTTCGGGCAACTGTCATGACGCAACACAGTCAGCTCGGCACAGGCCATGCAGTCAAAATGGCAGTGCCATTTGTAAAACAGGAAAACTTTATTGTAATGCCCTGTGACACCCTCTTCTCAGTCAAAGACTTGCAGGCAATGAAAAAAGATGACGGGTTCTGCTGGGTTGCAGTAAAACACTCAGAACACCCTGAAAAGTACGGCGTTTGCATCACCAACCAAAACGAGCTAATCGCCATCGTAGAAAAAACAAGAGATTGCACTGGAAATTTAGTGAACACCTGCCTGATAAAACTCACACCAGAAATATTTCCAGCACTCAATGACATCGCTAAAAGCAAAACAGGCGAATACTATTTGACAGACGCAGTAACTGCAATCGGACAAAAGCACAAAGTAAAGTTTATTGAACTGCAGGATGAGTGGATTGAAATAACAACACCTGAAGATATAACTGAAGCTGAGAAAAAACTTAAAAGTGGCGAGAGCGAGATTTGAACTCGCGACCTCGGGGTTATGAATCCCGCGCTCTAGCCAGGCTGAGCTACCTCGCCAATTTTGAGAATTTCAGCGCTTCACACATCCATTCCGCAAAATTGTAAAAGTGTGGAGTTTAAAAGGTTAGCTACGGCATGATACTATGGAGAATCAATTGCGTGCACAATTAGCTTCTGTACTTTTCCGGCTTCTCCTGCTCCGTATTCGTGGTGTGACCACCGCACAAGTTCGTCATTTGTGATACGCGGAATAATGTGAAAATGTGTATGAAAAACGACCTGTCCTGCTGCTTTGCCATTGTTCAACCCAATGTTAAACCCCTCACTTCCTGTTGCAGAAATTATTGCAGGAGCAAGTTTTTTAATAACATCAACACATTTGCATGCCACCTCATGTGGAGTGCGCGTCAAATCCTCATAATGCACTTTCGGAACAACAAGAGTGTGTCCTGTACTTACTGGTGAAATGTCAAGAAACGCGAGAACATACTCGTCTTCATACACTTTTTCGCACTGAACCTCTCCTTTGACGATTTTACAAAAAATACAGTCAGTCACTTCAACCCCTCTAAGAATACAGGCAGTTCCTTAATTGTTTGAATCTTTTTATCAAACTCCCGCTTTCCATTCCTGTCAACAAGAACTGCGGAAATACCTGCCGCATTGGCTCCTGCAACATCTGTTTCCAAACTGTCGCCAACAACAAGCGCTTCATTCTTTTTAACACCAAGCTTTTTCAACGTTGCGGCATACAGCTCGGGATCAGTTTTTAACTTGCCAATTTCAAAAGAAAACATCATGCAATCAAAGAATTTGTCCAATTCAAGCCGTTCAACCACCTGAGGCGTGAACGAATCACAATTCGACACGAGCGCCAGCTTGTACTTTTTCTTCAACTCGCCAAGCACAGGGATAGTTTCAGGATACAGCTTCGCAAACATCCTGTTCTTGTTCCACGTGCCAATCAACTTCTCAATAATAAACGGCTTTGGTTGAACACCAAAAGCATCACACACAGCCTGAAAACCCTCTGCCTGCTCCTTAAAAGCAGAAGTCATGAATGCCTTCTCAAACAATTGAACAAACTGACCAAACGCCATTCTTGGGCGAAGAATATCATAACTCTGCCTCAAAGGAGAATAAGTCCCATTCTCAACAACAGTCCCCCAAAAATCAAACAAGATTGCTTTTATCATACTGCAAGGTTAAAACAAGCTATTTATATATGTTTGTCTTAACTGGACCAGTCGGGATTCGAACCCGAAGCCTCCAACGCCTAACCTTTGCAAAAGGTTAGGATCCAAAGCACTTAAGGACGGTTGCCATTTGTGTCAACCGTCCGAACTGGACCAGTCGGGATTCGAACCCGAAGCCTCCCGCAAGCCAAGCGGGCACTCTACCGTTGAGCTACTGGCCCAAATTTCGAACTGCGCCGACTTCGTCGTGCTCGTTCAGGAATTTGTTTAGAGAAATGATGCTCACATATATTCTTTCGGTTTTTCGTATTGTTTTTTAATCGTCGCAATTTTAATAAGAACCTTGTACGCAGTCCATAACGGATCATTCTTGGGAGGAACGGGCGTGCTTGGAGGATAGCACCGAGCAGAACTCTGTACGAGAAAATCCAACTGAGTGCTTGGCTTATGGTCGGAATGCTGTCTGATGTGTGCACGCACGTCCCGCATTTTCGCCTTCCACACACAAATTCGTTCTTCGTTCAAATATTTTTCAACACCATCTGCATGCGCTGAAAAGCGCAGTTCATACAACTTGGCGAGAGCTTCCAGCTCAAATGCGTACAGTTTGAATAATGCTTCGTCACGCATGCATGCACCATATCCATAATCTATTTAAAACTGCCGACCACAAAACCCCCTTCAACCTGAACGCATCATCACCCTTAACTCAACATGTGTGTTGGCGAACTCGCTCTTTTTGATGCTTCATATCCTGAATATGCTGCGCTTGTCGCATGCGTTTCCCGCACGCCGTCTCAGCAACAGGTGCGCATATTGCACTCTACGATGTAGCTAAAAATACAGAAGTCGCAAACGTGCCTAATCTGCTCGCCGGACTCTCATGGACTTCAAATTCTATCACGCTTGCTAAAAGAAAAAAAGAAGGAGGGGAGTTCATACGATTAAAAACTGGACTGGCCGGGAATTGAACCCGGTGCCTTACCGTTGCGAACGGTACGTTCTGCCGATGAACTACCAGCCCAAATTCCGAATTCAGCGCCTTTGGCGCTTCGTTCAGGAATTTGGTAGAAGAATTGCGCTCAAATATATAACTTCGGTTTAGTTGAAGACAAATTCCGTGAATAGCCATGTGAGCGAATAATTCCACGGTTTTGAAAAGAACGACATGGTTTTGCTTGGCCACATGTCATCATATTTTTTGTCGTAGCTTTACCGTGGAACAATTACGTTTACCTCAACTCGTTTCTAATTTTCTCGTGTGAAGACGCAAAGCGCCTGAACTCGAGAAAATTCTCTTCATGGAAGAAACTCGCCAATCCGCAGCAAATAAACACCTATATTTACTACTTCAGATTAAGTGCCTTTTTTATTTTTTCCTTATCAAACCCGACAATTATCTGTCCGCCAATTTTCAGAACCGGAACACTCATTTGTCCTGAACTTTCAATCATTTCCTCGGCAGCTTTAGGATTTTTTGACACGTCAATGTCATTGAATTTGACATTGTTTGCTTTCAAAAAATCCTTCACGGCATGACAGTACGGACAGGTTGGCGTTGAGTAAACAACAACTTTAGATGTTTTGTTCATTTATTTAATAAAACAGTGCGGCGTATTTAAAATTTTTGATTGCTCGAACTGGGTTCATACCCTGCTGCTTGCAGCGACTGAATAACCCAGTTCGAGGCTTAAAAAATCCCAAGTCTTGTTTTTAAATACCCTGCAGTTTGCTGCGGTTGGGATTTTTTATCAGTATCTCCGAATAGAAGTGACTTCTAAACGATAGTAAGAAAAGTTTATAAACTTAAGATATCTATTAGATATCTGATGAAAAGAGTGCCGATTATCAAGAAGACAAGACTAATCATTGAAAACATTAATGGG
>JACQIC010000082.1 GCA_016198725.1 Candidatus Aenigmatarchaeota archaeon
GCAACCTGAGAAGAATCTGGAACCAAATCAAGAAAAAAGACATGAACATACAGCAAATATTCCAACAAATTACTCAATCTTTTTCACAATTATTCAGTCCGGCATAAATGCCGGACAACCTCGACATCTTTTGCTACTGTTAGAAATTGTACAAGAGGGGTTTTTTGGAGGATATTATTGGAATTTCTCAAATTCGTCTTCCTTAACTTTCGCGAGTTCTAATACTCCTTTGAGTGTTCCAATTTTGAGTTCTTTATGGTTTGGCACAACTGTTCCAATCGCTCCTTCCGGTGTTTCTTTTCGAAGAATAATATGGCTTCCTGTTTGTCGTTTCACAACAAAGCCAAACTTGTTGCACAGAATCTTTACACAGTCTTTTCCCGAAGTCTTCTTAAGCGGCAACTTCGGTCACCTCAAAGGTTGTCAGAATAGGGCGTGCTTCAACCTTTAAGGGAAATTCCTCAAGATATAGTCCAGTAGCTTCTTTGAGGTTTGCCACTGCTTCTTCGATGGTCTTGCCTTGGCTCACTGTGCCCACTTCAGGACACTTCGCAACATACATGTCTTCTTCCTTTTGGATAATTGCAGTAAATGTTTTCATACACTCTTTCATTATTTATGAATTTAAAAATGTATCGTGCAATCGTCTGAAAAGCGAATACTTCGTACCTTTTCAGATAGTGTGGAAAGGCAGAATCATTCTTAGGGTTTTGCGATTTTCCACAGTAATTCAAAAAGAGAGCGATAAGTCAATGCTAAATCTTTTGATCTAATGACTATAGCATAGTGGGGTTTTTGAAAAATTGCAATTGCTACTTTATCATCATAAATTGCTGTTATTGCAGGTAATTTGATGCCTTTTGGTAAATATCTTGCCTCACTATACGGGCTAAGAAGCGCTTTCTGTCCTTCTGGCATAAGCAGTCTCTCTTTAATCTTGTGCTCTTTTAATTGGCGAACATACTGTTCAGCGAGAGTTCCCATGACCTCTTGGAATGATTTGTTTTCCCCAAATGCGATATATTCTTTTCCTGTTCTTATAATGTCTTTCATTACTGCTAATTCCCCTTGGACTCCTTGATACACCTCGACATTTGCCTCTGCGGAAACTTCAGGTTTCAAGGATTTTAAGTTGGGCAAAATTTTCTTCAGGACATTTTCCTTTTCTTTAATGAACTCAATGAGGGCTTCGGGCTTTGTGGCAGAAAATCTCTTTACTCCATTGATTAGTACGTGGCTGATAAGCCCCTTTTTTATTAGTGATTCCAAGATATGATATACAACGCTTCTATTGATGTTTGTTTCTCCGGCAATTTTTGCAGCGCTTTGCTCTTTTTGCTTGAGCAGATATAAATACACTTCTGCTTCTTGTTCGCTCAATCCAATAGTCATCAATTCTGATTTCATAAATACGAAGCGAAAGGATCCTTATTTATAAATGTTGTTTTTTAAAAACAACAAATGTTAAATAATGCCTCTTACTTTCACAACTACATGAAAGATAAAACCAAAAGAACAATCGTAGGAACAATCGCTGGAGGCTGGGTTGCTCTGGGTTTTGCATGGAGCAGCTTGTCCATGCATGAAATCGTAAAGAATCATCTTGAAGATAGGACTGCCATAGCATGGGTTGATGCATCTGAAGGAGACATCATAGATCACTCAAGAGGCTACGTGGCTTTTGATAGATCGGGAGATGGGCAAATCGATGAGATTAAGGTTTATCGTAGGGGGCTGGTTGGATGCAGAACGTGCTTTTCAGAGCCGTACACCATAAGATATTACAAAGATTCTGTGGAGTTTGAACGTCTCAAACAAAAATATTTTAGCAATATAAGATAAGAAAACATTAAACAGCAAATTGATTGCCCTTGATAAAAACATCACCTTGTGGGTCTGTTTGGTATTGTTTATTTTGAGTATTTGACTGAATGTTGGGCTGGCAGTTTATTTTCCAAATCTTCTTTCTCTTTGCCCAAATTCATTTATGCATTTGACAAGGTCTTCTTTTTCAAATTCTGGCCATGTTTTTTCGATAAAAAACCATTCTGAGTAGTTGCTTTGCCAGATGAGAAAATTGCTTGTGCGTTTGTCTCCGCCTGTTCTTATGATGAGTTCTGGATCAGAATTTCGGTATAGATTTGCCGCAAAGACTTCTTCATTGATTTGGTCGACAGTTAATTTTCCCGCAGCCATTTGTTCGCCTATTTTTTTGACTGCGTCTATTACTTCTTCTCTGCCGCCGTATGCCATTGCAAAGTTGGCGCGGTGTTTTGTGTTGTTTTTTGTCATGTCCATTAGTTTGCGCATTTTCTCCTGTATGTCAGGAGCGAACATCCATGTCCGTCCTATAAAACTGATTTGCAGTCCTTGTCGTTTCAGCTTTTCTTGATTTTCAGAGGACATGAGGTTATCGAATTCCTTGTGAAATACGTTCATCAGATAGTCGAACTCTTCTTTGGGTCTGTTGAAGTTTTGCACAGAAAAAGCGTATAAAGTCAGCTCCTGAATACCTGCTTCTTGGCACCAGTCAAGAATTTTTTGAACTTTCTTGGCTCCCCATTCGTGTCCCATCCATGGTTTGAGCATTAGTTTTTTGGCAAATCGTCTGTTGCCGTCCATGATGATGCCTATGTGTTTTGGAACGCGGTTTTCTTCCATTGCCGTTGTGAAAACAATACTTGTTTAAAAACCTTGTTTTCTATGTATTGTTGGGCTGGATGCTTTCATATAGTGCAACCATGTTTTCTGTGCTGACTGTTATTCCTGCTGCGAGTAATGCGCTGGCGAGTGCGATTGCTGTTTTTTCAGGGTTTTCTTTTTTTGAGAACCTGATAAGTTCTGCGATTGTGTGTTCGCACAGGTGTCCTTGTTCAAGTGCAAGTATTGCTGGCTTGTTGTTTTTTGTGACTTGTTGGTGTTTGAGGTCTACGATGATGTCTTGGAGGCAGAAGTTTGTAGTGGTTTGTTTTATAAACCCATAATCCAGCAGGGTTGATTCGAGAAGTTGGTTTATGAGTTCTGTATATTGTGTAGGTGTTAATTTTGCAGGTGTTGTTTTCTTCTTTTGGAGTTGTACAACTTTTCCAAGGTATGCTGTTACGTTTTGTCTGCTTCCTTTTGGTGTCCAGACATTCTCAACAAGGTAGGCATAATTTATTCCATTTATTTTCTTGACGCGGATGAACATATATCACCAAATCATGAAAATCCTCGAAAGTGCTCTGCACTTGAGAGGATCCAAAAATCGAAGATTTTTAAGAGCCTCGTTGTGTGAAGTGAAGTTGAGGATTTAGTCACTATGATGTATCAATATGATAACTATGAGATATTAAGCTTTTTGGCGCTTTCTGCTATTTTTGAGAATGTTTTGTCAAGTCGTTTTACTGCAGAAGTTAAGGTTTTTCGTGGGTCTGCGCCGTCTGTTTCAAGAATGAATTTTGAGTTTTTGATTAGCGGATGTTCGACTGTGTAACCGGCTATTTTGACGTGTTCGTCATTCCAGAGTTCTTTTCGTACTGCATTGCAGAGTGTGTGGCTCTCATCAGCTATTTTGAATACGAGCCTGTTTTTTTTGTCTTCGAGAATAGAAACTTCCATTGTTTATAGTGTAGTTTTCTTTTGGTTAAAGCTTTTCTTTTTTAAAAGAAAAGCTTTTTATTTATATACCTTTTGTTTTTCAAGTCTGAACGCGGTCACATCTATGCGGTGTATTTTGCGTGTGTGCTGTGCGAGTGTTGCTTTGAGTGGTAGTTGGTAAGGGAAAATGTGTGTTACTGTGTATTCTGCAGTGCTGCTCACTTTCTGTATGTAATTACGTGTTATTGTTTTGTGAAATGAATAAATTATTGGTGCATTTAAGAATGCTGCTTTCAGGAATAGTATATCTGCTCCTTTTTCGCGTGTTCCAAATGGTGGGTTTTGAATCACGCAGTCTACTGGTTTTGAGAAGTTTATTACAGAATCAAGCACAAATGATGCATTTCCACTAATGTGGTGGTTTTCCATTACAGTGTGCAGATTTTTTTGAGCAATGCTTAGTGCTTTCTTCTCACTTTCCACGAAGAAAACTTCTTTTGCGCCTAATAACAATGCTCCTATGCCAAGTATTCCACATCCGGCTCCGAAGTCTGCTATTGTTTTATTTTGAATGTCTCCTAATTGAAAGGCAGTCCATAATAGCTCGGCAGCGACTTGCGAGTCTGTTGGATACTGTTCAAGTCTCACTTTTGGTTCATCAAATAGTTTTAATTGTGATAGAACTATGCTTAATGCTCCTTTTGATATCGGGTGGAGGTTCATTCAATGGTAATAGTGGTTGTTATTATATTAACTTTGTGAATTCCGGAGAATTTCCTCAAGTTAGCTCGCTAACACTCGTTCACACAAGGAAATTATACTATACTACATTATGTGTTACTCTCACTTTTCCTTCATACATTTGCTCGGGCTATCTATGTTTTGTGGTCTCGAGTTGAATTTGGTGTGCTCAAAAACCACTGGATTGGTGGGATTCAGAGTGTCAAGAATCACACTTCAGTTTGCATTTTTTGTTTGCTGCACTTCTTCTGTTAACCAAAGCGTTTCTCACAAATTTGCTCTGAACGCAGTGCCGAAGACACGTAGTTCGGGCAAATTATTGCGAAAGTCTTACTGTGCTATTAGGACAGTCCTATGATAGTCTCACATAGTCTCAAGTAGTCTCACAATAGTCCCAAATTTCAATGTTTTCGTGAGTGAAATGGTCTATTGACGGTCCCAAATAGTCTCACATAGTCTTAACATTAGTCTTGTTATGGTCTTAGGACTATCTTGGGACTATCTTAGGACTGTCTTAAGACTATCTTGAGACTATTGGAAAAGTATTTAAATCATCAGAGAATTCTTTGCAGAAAATGTGGTGGTGGCGTAAAAAACAAGAAGTGCGGGCAATACATCCTGAGATTCATGAATCTTTTGGGCGGGTTCGTCAGGACACGACTGCTCTTTTCCAGTGGGTGGATTATCTTTATCGCATGAATGTCACCCACCATAGCACGCTAAATTCCTTGAAGGCTCAGACTGCCGCGCTTCACCAGCTTGTTGATGAGCTTCGTACACACGCTTCTTCACATAAGGCACTTCTTGCAGATATTCACTCTAAGGTGAGTGCTCCAGTTGCTCTGGAACAGGTTCATTCCAGGTTGCGTTCTGTTGAAGAAAAACTTGCCAATTTGCACACGTGGAAACCTCAGCCTGCTCAAAGCATGCAGTCTTCTTTACAGTCTTCTTTAAAATCTTCTGTCAACGACTCTCCTGTTCAGTTAATTTCTCAGGTTTCCACACCGTTGAAGGAGCGGATTCTTCGTCGTATTTCCCGCAATTCAAAGGATTACATCAAGAGTGTTTTGCGTTCAATGATTTTTAAATATGGGAAAATTTCTGCTCTTCAGTTGAGAGATATAGTTGTTGATGAACAGGGACTGTGTTCAAGAAGTTCATTCTATAGAATTCTCGACGAGGTTGAAGGTGAAGAGGACGTTCTTTGCGAGCAGTCTGGCAAAGAAAAAGAATATGTTGCAAACCCGAAAATTATAAAAACCCAGACATAATTCTAAACCTTGTGTGGTTTGTGTGTCCTCGAAAAAGAGGTAACAACAAAGGGGTGTTTATGGTGTGGAGTGAAACGCAAAAACAGGAGATTCTTCAGAATATGCCTGCTCATGAGCTTGGTGTTGTTCAGTCTGTTCTTGACCAAGTGCGTGAGGAGCTTGATGATCATTTGCAGTCTATCAATGAAAACACGACTGAGATTCAGTCAAATTATGGTTGTATTCTCGAGCTTGAGCGTAAAATGAACGCGCTCATTGAGCGTTTGGATGCTCTTGAGTGGGTTGTTAGAGGAAAACAGCAGAAGAAGAATGAGCCTTTGCGCAACATTTCTGGCAAAGAACTTGTTGTGTTTCGTGCAATTTACCGGCTTGGCATGACTCATCCGTTTGTGGCGTATAGGGATATCGCGCGTAAAGCTGGTTTGACAGATGTGATAGTTGCTTCGCTTGTTACGTCGCTTATTGAGAAAGGAGTGCCTATTGTGAAGCGTTATGAGGGCAGTTTGGTGTTTCTGAAGCTTGAGGAGTCTTTTCGCGAGGCTCAGGCGAAGCGGAATCTTGTTGGTGCAGAGGTCCCTCTTTCCTGCTGGTTATAGTCTCAATGATTTTTTCTTTTTTGATTTCGTTTTGCAGTTTATCGACGAGTTTAAAGCTGTAGTCAAGATGGTTTTTTATGACTGTTTCTGCTTTCCTGAACGCTCCTTCGAGGTTCTGTCCGTTGAGCTCGTAGCCTGTAATCACTTTTCCGTTTGAAACAAACGTGGTTTTCTTTAGGATTGCGAGATCAAGCCAGCGGTGCAGGTATTCGTACATTGTTTGTCGTGAAATGCCTGCAAATACTCCCATTTCATCTACAGGAACAACTGCCGCTTCAGGAGCACGTTCTCTGTTTGCTTTCTTCTTTCGTTCATAAATCTCAAGAAGTAGTTTGTGGATTTTTGCATTTGCATCTTTTTTTCGAGGGAGTAGTCCGAATCGTGCAAGCAGTACCATGGCTATTTGTTCAGTGGAATTGTCGTCGATGACTTCTTTGTTTTCAAGTTGAATTTTCATAAACTCAGTGTCGGGATTTTGTCGTATTTAAGATTTTCTATTGGATTCGAATGAAATATTTGTGAATTAATTAAACGTTTTAATTCACAACAAAATATAGTAATTTATTAAAACTTTTATTAAATATGAAAAATTAAATAATTTTTTTGTTAA
>JACQIC010000083.1 GCA_016198725.1 Candidatus Aenigmatarchaeota archaeon
GTGCTTGGTAACTGCTCAATCCTTTGTTTTTCTTCCATAGGATTCCCACGACTTTAGTTTTGTTCAGCTTCATAGAAGCAGAACAATTCTTGTCGTGGGGAAATACTTTTAGGATAGTACACTATTGAACGATAAGTGAAACTTTAAATATGCTGTCTGATTATTACGTAAATGAAATATTTTGCGATAATTTTGGCGTTGATTTTTTCGTTAAGTGTTTACGCCAACACTGGCAGTACTGTTGAAGTTATTTTCCCTTGTGCCGGCGGACGTTGTTCAACTGTGTTTCAAACAGTGGATGTTGGCGATAAAGTTATTGTGTTGGGTTACAGTTTTACAGTTATTTCTGTTGGAAAGCACACTGTTGATATTTCACGCATTCATGGCAGTGCAACGCTTGCAGGGTTTACCAGAACAAAATTTGATGTTGACAGTGACGGCATGTATGATGTTGAAATCTCTCCGTCGATTTATCGGCAGAATGCAGTTACTTTTAAGTTCGTGAAAATTTCAGAGCCGGTGCCAAACTTCAAAAAACCCATTGTCCAGAGCATAACGCCAAAAGTTGATATTTTACAGTCTCCGCCAGTTTCAAAATCAGAAGTTTTGCCTGAAACAGTTTCACAAGAGCCAGAAATACTGCCAGTTGAAGCAGAAGTTGAGATAGAAACAAAAGTTTTGCAACAACAAACCAGATGGCAGACGTTCACTTCAAGTATTTCAGGAATACTTGCAGGTTTTGAAACAAAAGTCACAATCACAGGATTGATGGTTACTCTCGGCACAGTTGTTGCAGGACTGCTGATTTATTGGCTGATAATTTTAGTATTATAAACTATATCAGCTAAATCTTTAAAAATGAATCACAGTTCATAATCAACATGGGATTGGAACGTAAACTACTGCCTTCTAAGGCAAAAGGAAAAGAGTATGAGGTGCTTTTAGGAGGACAAAAATTATATGTTCGAACTTTAGAATATGAAGATGGCAGACTTGGAGAAATATTCATAGACGCTCATAATTCTGCAGAGATGCGATCATTGCTTGGTTGCTTTGCACTATCAGTATCACTGGGACTCCAGCATGAAGTTCCATTGGAAGATTATGTTGAGTTTTTTGTATCAACTCGTTCCAAACAACAAGGACAGGTAAGCGGCGATCCTGACATTAAATCAGCAACAAGCATTCTTGATTACGTTTTTCGCAGATTAGGTGCAGACTATCTTGGGCGTAAAGATTTGTTGCAATCATGTAAATAGCGGTAAATAAAAACATAAATTTACTGTTTATACAATTCATCATTCTCTAAATGAATCAGCGCCATCATAACTGCCTGCTTAGTATAATCTTTTCTTGTCACTCTGCCTTTAGTAAGCAGGCCAATAGCGCCGTCAGCATTGCCAAGCTTTGGGTTGCTGGTGAGTCCTGCTTTAAGGAATGCGTGATTAAGATCACAACCTTCTTGTAGAACCGTTTGCATTATTGATTCAGGACATTCAAATGCACACGACAGCCCAATGTGTGTTTCCTTTCCATCATAAATAACACACGCGCAAGTGTCCATTAAACCTGTTTTGGTGTATGGCACTTCCATTAATCCTGATTCAATGCCAAAACTGTAATTGCAATACTCAAATGAGCTTATTGCCCTGTTAATAGCTCCTCTCACCATTTCTTCAAGCGACTTTGGCTGTTCAGAAACGCCTGATGCAACAGCGGCAGAACTTATTTCTGCATTTGCCAAAAACTGGTACTGTGAGATGACTTCTTTTACTGCATCTACTTTTACTTGGTTTTTTGATGCAACAATTATTTTCATAATAAAGCATGTATCTGACTCTTTTAAAACATTCTGTTTCTGTAATTTATGTTTTCTATATGTGCTTCAAATCTTTCAGCCCGCTGCCGGTAACAATAAGTGCAGTTTTTCCTTTTTGTTTTATCTTTTGGCATGCCGCAAAGGACAGTACTGCGCTTGGTTCTCCGTCTATGCCGTACTCGCGCGCGAGTTTTCTTCTTGCCGATAATAGTTCTTTGTCTGATATTTTCATGGCAGTTCCTTTTGATTGCGCAAGAGAATGTATTGCCAGTAAACCGTCTAACGGATTTCCACACGCAACTGCCGAAGCAATTGTTTTTGGATTTACAGCTTTTATTGGCATTTGGTTGTGAAACGCATCCGCAATTGGCGAACATCCTGCTGCTTGCACTCCAACAAGCTGTGGAAGTTTTTTTATCAACCCTGCTGTCTTGAAATCAAGAACTCCCTGCCAGATTGCTGAAATTAGTGTGCCATTGCCCATTGGACAAATGATTCTGTCAGGTGCGCAGTTAATTTGGTCGATGATTTCAAACACTATTGTCTTCTCTCCTTCTCGCCTTAGTGCGTAATCTCCTGCGAGCCGCATATTTTTGTGGTGTGCACTTTTTGCAGCATGCTCAACAGCATGCGTGTAGTGTCCTTCTACTTTTTCAATTGCCGCACCAAAAATCTTTATTTGCCTGACTTTTTGTTCAGGCGTGTTTTTTGGCAGCACGATTGTGCAGTCAAGTTTTGCTTTTGCGCAGTATGCAGCTACGCTTGCACCCATGTTGCCTGTTGACGCGCATACTACAGACTTGTTTGCAAGGGAGATTTCAACAGTTGACCCTCTGTCTTTGAAGCTTCCTGTTGGATTGCAGCTTTCGAGTTTGAAAAACAGGTTTCCTTGTTGAACAAGGGGCGTGTGTCCTTCATCAAGAGTTATTTTTCTTAATACTTCAGGCAGAAAATCAGAATACCTCCAGTGCCCAAATTTTTTTGCGCGAAGTGTCTGCCAGCTTGTTTTGGGCGCACGGTGCACTGCACTGACAGGACTACTGCAAGAGCATTTGTATTGCGTGGTTGTTTTTTGTTTGCAGGCGGCACATTCAAATGTCGTAATGTTATTCATCGTTTTTTCACGAATTTTTCGCGTTCAAGCGTGAGAACAGCACTGCCTTCTTTTTGCGGGGTTCTCACGGTTCCTGCTCCCGGAAACTGAAACACTACTTGTGAAGGTATTCTATTTGGGTCTCGCACCATGTAAATCCCGAATATTGATAGTCCTCGGTCTATTCCGCCTTTGTCTCTTTTGATTGTTAAAGCTCCAGGATTTGGAAATTCAATATCAGGCCCTTCGCTTTTTTCAGTTATCACAAAATTAACCGTCTCATCGCCTTGTTTCTCATCAAAGAGTCTTCTTGGCGTCGTGATGCTTAACTGAATTTGTGTGCCTGCAATTACATTGCTCGCTCCGAGGTCTATCATGCTTCCTGTGCGAAGCACTATTCTTGCTTCGTCTCCGTCAATTGCGCCGTCGCCATTCTGGTCAACAACAATCGGGTGCTCTCCTCCCGAGGAAACAAAGAAGGTGTATGCGTTTCCTGATGAGACAAGTGTTCCTTTGCCTGTTGCAGTATCAAACGCTGTTGTTGTCGAACCGCCGGCAAGGTCATCAAATATTATTTCTCCGGCATCGTACAGCACGCGGTTGTACCGTAAAACATTTGTCACTCCATTGATGTCTTCTTTATTGGTTAATATGAACACGTCATTTCTGTCAATGTTAAAGTCTGCGTTGTTGCTTCCTTCTTTGAACACTAAATCTTCATCGTCATCACCATACTTGAAGTTTGGGTTTGTGGTTACCAGTTGGACGGTGTATTGCTGGCCCAAGTCATTTGAAAAAGTCATTTTGTAGTCTCCGTTTTTGCCGTCAAATGTTACGTATTCTCCGCCGTATGCTGCCGCTTGGGTTTTTTTACTGCTGTGGATGATGTCAAAAGATGTTGATAAAAGCAATCCCGGGTGTGTGATTCTTGTGCGCAGTCCGTTGCTTGGTGGTATGTACACGTCTCCCAGATATCCCTGTGCTTTTGGCTGGTATCTTATTTCTGAGATTGTTAACAAATTATTTACCAGCAGAGCTGTAATGCGTACGTCAGCATTGACGAACTGCTTGTTTACTTTCACACCGTGGTCGAATTTCAAGTCGCCAATGTGGTCTTCAAAATCGATTACTCCTGCATTACCCATCATTCTAAGCAGTATGTTTTTAGTGTTTTCATTGTACTGGGCGTCGACAATCGTGTAGCGTCTGCCAAGCAAAGGCAGGGTGGTTTCAATCAGGTCTGTTAACCGTCCATTTTGCAGCATGCTTTTTAGGCCTGGAGAGAAAGTCATGACGTACTCGAACATTGGCTCATCTTCCTTGAACCGCAAGAAACTTCCTAATCTGCCTTCATTGTCTCTTCCGAAAATAAATTCTCCGCCAGTAAAAACTCCGGGTCTTTGTAATATCAAGAACTGGTTAAGTTCTGTTTTGCCTGCATTTGTTTGTATTGTTGCAGAAGATAAATCACGCAATTGATGCACGGTCAGTGTTGGAGCGTCTTTGCCTATTGTGTCACCAAGGTCTATATTTTTGATGACAAATGTGTTGCCTGCCTGTTGTATTGGCGGGCTTATATCGCGCGCAAAAGGTATCTGTCCAACTACGTACGCTTCTGGCTGTTCTGACAGGAACAAAGCCGCCACGACGAGCACAACAGAAAATACTCCCAAAAAAGCTTTAGTATTATTGGAAAACAGGGGAGTTGTTTCTTCTGTTTTTCTTGTTTTTTTCACATCACTACCTCTTTGGTATTGGAAAGAAGTTTGTGTATTTAATTGTTACGGGCTTTCTGACAGCACTGTTTTTGCAAGAGTCCAGATGGAATCAACAAATTCTGGCGGCGTTTGGTGCTGCTGGCTGAACACGTGCACTGGTTTTTCAACATTTGTGTTTAACAGTTGTAGAAAGTGTGCGACTGCTTCTTTTGTGTTGTGCCGCAGCATTGATGAAGCGTTGTCTAAAACTATGAGCTGGTGTCCTTTTGAAAGTGTTTGCAGTGCAAAGCCAAGCTCTTTCAACTCAGTTGGGTGTGAAGAAAAAACAACATTATTTTCGTGGTGAAGTTTCTGCCCGCCTGCTTTGCTGATACAGTCAACAAAAAGTATCCTGTCAGTCCGCACTCCGTATGCAGTAAGTTTGGAAGAAAAAAAAGTGTATGGATGTTCTGAGCAAACTACAATGCTTTTTTTGTTATTCTGATTTTGCAAAAACTTTCCAATTACTTCAATCGAGTCTTTGCTGTGCAGGTGAACTGATAAAGTCATATTCTCTTTTTTACATCACTGCAGTACTGAAGTATTTACATATATAAAAGAATTCCTGAAAAATCACGAATGAGGCGCACAGCGCTGAATTCGTGATTTTTATTGATTTTTTTGTCAGATAATTATTTATACACAAAACACTTCATTGACTTTTATGCCAGACATGTCTTATACGCCAAGTTATCCTTCAATGGACAGGCAGGCGCACGAGCGCATAGAGGTTGAGACTATAACTGAGCATCCTGATATAGAAAAACCAATTTTTCCTATTTCAGAGATTGGACAGACCTTTCCAGAGCAGGACCCTACTGGCAGGTTCAAAAACATTGTTCAGACTGCGCAGGCGGCGATTCGTACTGGCGCTGGAACTCTGCAGCTCGTCATGATGACGCCTCCTGAACAGCCTATTGGCGGAAGGTTTAAGTCTTATGGTAAAGAGGTCAGGGATGCGCTTAGAGAGGTTGCCAAGGCAAGTGAAGTCAAAATCAGGGGCATAGAAATGCCCACTTCTATGAATAACTTGTCAGGTTATGATCCTCAGCGGCACAGGTTTAGCGAGGAAGTCAGGAAGCGTTACATGGACGAGATACGGGATGGCATACGGTTTGCGGCAGAGGTCACAAATGGAGGAGGCATAGACATGGTGTCGTGGGAGTTTCAGCGCGGAATTAATGATGCTGAATGGAACAAGGAAAAAGAATTCTCCCTGCCATCTGGAAAGAAGGTCAAGACAAAACTGTTTTTTTCGCCTGGCGAGATTGAGACTATTCAGGTGGTTGATACTGAAAGAGGGGACGTGAGTGTTGTACGGGCTGGTGAAACTGTTTGGCTACCCAAAGACCCGAAAACTGGCAAAGACTTGGTTGATGATAAAGGAAATCCGAAAATAAATCCTGAGACTGGAAAGTTAGAATTAATGCCGTGGCAGTGGGATGATTTTAAAAGAATGTCAGAAAAAGTAAAAGATGATGATACTGGAGAGCCGTATGGTGCTGAAAATGTTGAGAAATTCTTTTTTTCAGAACAGACAAAGGCGCAATTAAAGTCATTGGAAGGCATGGAATACACTTATCTTAGAAATTTAAAACAAAATCAGGAGGCAATAGAACAACTGTCAAAACGATTGAGTGACGGACGAATCACGCAAGAAAAGTTTGAAGAACTAAAAAAAGACCACCTCAAAGAGATTGATCACTGGCGCAGGTCTGCAGAAGGCAATGCACAGCAAGCGCAGCAGCTTAAAGACCAAATTAAGAGGATGAGCCCTGTTAAGAATTATGCGTTGCAGCGCAGCATTAATTCTTATGCTGAAGCAGGGGTTTGGGCGCATCAGGAGAGTATAGTGCATGGCAACCATATTGCTGACCCGATTCATATTGGTCCGGAAATAGGGTGGCCTCAGTTTTACGGCTCGCACCCAAAAGAGTGGGCGAGTCTTATTTTAAAAGCCAGAGAACAAATGAAAAAGCTTTTGACAACAGAGTATCGGACAGACTGGGATGGAAAACAACTACTCGACATAAATGGCAAGCCAATGGTTGATGAGAAAACAGGTGAAAAAATCACAAAAGACCAGTGGAGCATTCTTCCTGCAGAAAAGAAAGCGCTGGCAGACAACCCTTATTTTGTGCCAGGCATGACACAGGAACAGGCGGCAGAAGAAGCGCGCAAACACCTTAAGGGAATGTTTGATACCAGTCATGTTGGCATGTTCTTACAGCATTTCAGGCCTGATCTTCCTTGGGAGCAGAGGGTTAAAGAGTTTGAGAAATGGTATCTTGAACAGATTGATTGGCTTGCGGACATGAACAAAAAAGAGGACATTATTGGCGGCATTCAGGCAGTTGATACTGCTACAGGTGCGCACGCTCACCTTCCTCCTGGACAGGGCATTCTTCCTGTGGTTAAAGCTGTTAGAAAATTAAAGGAGCAGGGGGGGCTGAAAGGTTATATTGTTTCTGAAGGGCACGAGGAGGAAAAGTTCGGAGAAGGAAGAATACTTCTTAAAACATGGGAGCAATTTGGAGCGCACGTCAACAGGCAGTATTTTCCGGCAGGAGGCCCTCCTCCACTGCAGTGGAGCCGAGAATTTTCAAACAACTATTTTGGCAGAACATACTCCCCAATGTTTATTTTCGGCGCATATGCTCCAAGCAACGAGTTCAAGCTGTGGAGCGAACTGCCGCTGGAATGAACAAGTTATCTGCTATTTTATCTGCTATTATTACTTATAATTCGAATTATAGGGCACACAGCAGCAGGTCATTATGCCTTTGACGTTAAAATTGTATTGTTTAAAGTCAGGATATCCCGGTGAACAGCCGCCGTTGTGTGATACGCAGTTTTTGTAGTTTGCATCAACCAATCTGCAATTATTTTCCCATACTTTTTGTGCTGGAACAAGAGCTGTTGTTGACTCATTGGTGTGCAGCAACAGGCCTCCAACTGCAACAAGACTGACAAGAATAAGAACTGCAACGCCTGTTTTTTCAGACATGTTCTTTTCAGACATGCTCATTTGAAATTGTATGGGTATATAATACTGCCGATAATTGTCCGAACTTCGCCGCTTTGCGGCTGCGTTCAGGACAATTTTGGGAATGACTACGGGGCAAAATAATGCCATGGTTTTTGAATAGAATGCTACGGTTTTGCGTTTATGTTTTGTTTTATCGTATGCTTTGTCATAGCTTTACAGTGGAACAATTATATGACAAGAGATTAATAATAGTATAAAATAGTAATCTCTTGTGGATATATGAGCGGAATATAAAACATACGAAAATTAAGTTCCGCTCCTATACTTTACCGTAGTTCCTCTTGAATTTGCCCTGAACGCAGTGCG
The DNA here is from genome assembly GCA_016198725.1 of Candidatus Aenigmatarchaeota archaeon. Lineage (GTDB taxonomy): Archaea > Nanobdellota > Nanobdellia > Woesearchaeales > ARS49 > JACQIC01. Next base: position 8,025 of record JACQIC010000083.1, read on the forward strand.
AAGCACGGAGTTCGGGTAAATTCTCGTCAGGGAAGAAACTTGAAAGTCTGCAGGGAATAAACAAGCAAACACATACTGTGTGTACAAAACAATTTAAAATTCAGCAGTTTTTTTGTTGAGCATGACTAGTTTTAATGTAAGTTTGAAAAAGTCAGATGTTCAGTTAAAATACGTTGACCAGCGTGGTAATGGGGTTGTTTTGGTTAAAAAGGAGCGTGATTACTCAATTTGTCAGGTGTGCAGGGGCAAGTCAAGAGATGAGTTCACTCCTGAAGCTGCACTGGAAGTGATGGCTTCATTTGATTCGGCATTTCTTAAAAACATTCGGGATTATTCACTTGCAACTTATTACGAGATGACTGCGCAGGGAGAAGTGGTGGAATATCTTAATCCGGAAACAGGACTTGACATTATTCAACAGGGTGAATTATCTGTATTCAGCGCTCAATTGGTTAGTTATGGCGCGTATCTTGCAAATGCGTGGTTGATGAAAAACATTCATGACACCCACTTGCAGCAGTGCAGTGTTCCGCTTGAGCAGACAGATAAATACGCGTATCGGGTAAAAGATGGAGTGCTTGCAGTAGGCTATTCTGATAACATTCAAAATCGTGGTCCAGGAATTTTTTTCGAGTCAAAAAGAGGGCGAATCCAAAAACATGACAGGATATGTCTTCAAAACATTATGCGGGGCATAATCAGCATGAATAGAAATATAGATTTAAAAGACACTAACTATCAGTTCAGGAATTTCTCTGCTAAATTTATTGTTAAAAAATAAAAATCCCAATCGCCGCAAGCGGTGGGTATTATAGACAATAGTTGGGATTTTTAATGTTGCGAATACCCTTCAAC
>JACQIC010000010.1 GCA_016198725.1 Candidatus Aenigmatarchaeota archaeon
AAGATTTCCATTATTTTGAGCTGGGTTTTTGTTATCATAACTTTTTTGATATACTGATGTATCTTTTTAGTTATATAAAGTTTTCGGTTATTTAATATTGCAAAACCGTGGGAATTATTTCATTCTGATATTACCTATGAATTTCGCTGAACGCAGCCGCGAAGCGGTGGAGTTCGCGAAATTCTGCGAGAACACAAACAATTTAGCAGAGAGTGACTAAATAGGACGAAGGTTTAAAATATACTCTCATCTGCAGCGCGTATGTCAATCCTTGACCTTTCCAGATATGACATTTTGACAGAGCTCAAGCCTTACACTCAAATTGGCGTGATTGGGCTGGGCTGCGGTGAGGACTTGGAGTTTTTTGCAAGGGTGAGGAAAAGAAAAAGGTTTACTGGCTTTTGTAGGAAGCATTTCACGCGCAGTCTATAGCTCTGATGCATATGGCGTGGAGCTTCAGGCTGAAGAGGAAGTCAAGCACTTTTCCTCAGCATATTCATATGCAGTCTTTCGACTGAAGAAAGAAGAGTCAGATGACTCGCTTCAAAATTCTTCTTTGTGAGACAATAAAATCATAAATAGAGTAAGGTTTATAAGCATGATAAATTTGTCTCACTATCATGTCAGATGAAGCGCTTGAAGCAGTTATTGAGAAAAGAATCAGGCCATTGTTAGATGAAGCAATGCAGCGCTATCTTGGAGTGCACATATCTGAGATTGAGCACGACATTTCAGACAAGCTTAAGCAGGGCGCGCTGCTTCTGCTTGAAATTGATACATCAATACCATTCAAAAAAGCCAAGCGCTTGTTCAAAAAAACATACATCGCTCGGCTTGCAAAGCGCTTGTTTGGCAATGTTTCAGAAATAGCAAAAATCTCTGGAATTGACCGTCGTTCAGTCCACCGCATAATTGCAGAAATGAAAATCACTATTCCAAGATTCAGAAAAGAGCTGGAAAAGGTTGAGTATGTTCGGGAGTCCACTGTGCAGAACATTATCCAGTCAACGCTTGAAAGCTACAAGTCTGCTTTGAATCCTGAAAAGTTTGTATCGCTTTACACAAAAGCGCCAGAACTCTCAAAAGACATACTAAAGGAACTGCCTGAGAAAGAAATGACTTTAAAGGAAGCAGAAAGAGAGTTTGAGCGCGCATACTTCCAGAAAGCTCTTGAACAGAATAAAAACAACATTTCGCAAACAGCAAGAAAAATAGGGCTAAGATACGAAACGCTGCACAGAAAGCTGAAAGCACTTGGATTGATTTATAGCAAATCTCATTAATTTTGGAAGGGATTTTGTGAGATTTGCTATACGTCAGAATTCCACCAATAGTTATACCGAAGAGAGTGGAATTCTGAGCGTGTCAGGAATTATGCATAATTCCCAACACTACCAAAGTGCAGAAAATTTCCATTATTACTGCACTTTGGTATTAAGTCCTTCTTCGCCGCAATTGAGCCTGCCGCACAATCCTGATTTTTGCCCTCTCAACAGCTTCAACATCCACGCCAAACTTTTCCTGAAAGAAATCAACCGCAAGAGATTTTATCCAAAAATAAAAAAGAAAAGAGGTATAATGCCCTGTTGGAAGCATGTCAAGCTCAGGCCTGCCCAGTTTTTCTCGCAGAAGCAGTCCATACTGTGTTGGTACTACCCAGTCAAAGCATGCCAGAAACACGTGCACGTTTCTTGCGTCAACGTATGGTGCAAGATTTGCAGGGTCTGAATTAAAATCCCTGCGTAACCGTTCTAAAAGTTGCCGCCTGTCGACGCCATAAAAGTTCATTGCATCATTAACAAATTTCTCAACAGAATCCTCGGAAGAGTCCATAATTATGGCAGGAATATCCCCTCCCGCCAGTCCAAGAATGTTATACTTTAGTCTGTGCTCAACAGCAATTAGTGGAACGGCAGTAATTGCTCCCATGCTGATGCCAAAAGAGCCCATGCGTTCAGTATCGACTTCTCCGCTTGAAGCGATAACGTCGAGTGTTCTTCTTCGTTCAGCAGTCACTGATAGTATCATCGTTTCAAGTGAAGGGTATGTTCTCACGTCGAGCATTCTGTTCTGTCTGTGAACGAGCGCAGATGATATGCCATTGTTTGCGAGGACCTCGCACATGGCGCGTTCGATAGTATAGTCGCCTCCTAAGATTGGAAGGACTATTACAAGCGGCGGATGCTCGGCCAGTTTTGTCTGGTAGTAGTCAAATGATATCGTGTTCGCTCTATCGAGGAAGCAATCATATGCGTCAAAGCTTCTTGTTTCATGAGTAAAGTAGAGTGAATTCTGGCGCTCGAGAAGAATTGTGTCTGCAAGTCTTGTTTCTGTTTCATTGTTGTTTCTATAGTCAAATCGTTGTGCAATTTCTGCGGGTAAAGATTGCGGGCCTGAATAATTTCTGTCTTGGTCATATGATTTTGTGAAAATGCTGCATCCTGTGAGAGAAAAAACAGCAGTTATGCCAATAATCAGTTTCTTAAGAGTCATAATAATTCTTTGCATTTCCACTTCAAGCATTTAAAATGATTATGTACACATAAAGTGAGAACTTATTTAATAAACCAAACAAGCAGAAAAAAGCTGATGGGGCGAATACGCAGCATTGTTACGCGTCTTGTAAAAAACCCAATAAAGATTGCTGCCAAAACTATGCTTGCCGCTCACCTCACATTTTTTTCAGGGGCATTAATTTCAAACAACATTTTTTCCTATGAAAAAAAAACCGCCGTTCTTATTTCAGACTATTCATTTGGTGGCTCACATAACATTCAGTCCATAATTGCAGCAGCCATGTTGTATCCTCCAATTACGTTGTATGAAAACATAAGCGGTGCGCATGCAGTGTGGTATTTGCACGCCACAAAAAGTGACCTTGAAGCAGTTGTTCAGGACGAGTCTGTTCAGAATATTGCCACTATAGGACATGGCGCTAAGGGCATGTGGCACGCATCTGATGGTATGGTGTGGAATTTTGACGTGCGCGAAATGATGACGCATGAGAAAATAGGTTATTGGCTTCAAGTGTCATGCGGTCAGGAGATTGGAGTTGAACTTGGCAGCGGTCTTATGCCTGATGAAAACTTGCACTATTATGCAGGCATCTGGCAGAACCCGCTTGCGATTTATTTCGACGCTATTCGCGGATTTCCGCTGCTTTACGGCGAAAGAAGTCCTGATGAAGGGTTGGATTACATTCTTCTTGGGCGATTTCTGGGAGAAGACACTTTGCGCAAAATTTCACAAAAAACATATCAGGGATAAAAAGCAATTCAGGTGTTAATGCAAGAATTATTCGTGTGACTGTGCAGAAGAGGAATTGACATCAGCAACTCCGTCACGTTTTTCTACACGCACAAGTTCATAAACTTCACGGTCAATGCCCGGTTTGGTCTCTTGTCCTGAAATGTATGCAGTCTCCAACATCAAGTAGCACATCAATATCAAGCGCTTTGTTTGTATAATTTTCTCCACTCCTGGCATCAATCCTGACATCAATCGATATTCTACGCCCCCTACGATGTGTGGATTCTTTTTCTTCATCACCAGGTTCATAAAAAGGATCGTCAGTATCAAAATTAAGCTTCAACAGATTACCTTCTGTTTCAACCATAACTCAGTAGGGATATTGTCTCTGTGCGTTCTCTGAAAGGTCAGATGGAATTACCGCTTCTCTTACAATAGTTCCTGTGATGACTGGGCGTTCTATTGCTGCATCTGCCGCTTTTGCCTCTTCGGCACGCTTTTTAATTTCTAGCGCACCATTATAGACTACAATCCCAATTGCAGCAGGTATAGTTAAAGGGAGAAGACACCCGAATACAAAACCACCAAGTACATCTGCTAAACTGCCTGCACGCACTTCTTTTTCGTTTTCTTCTTCTCTGTTTCTTTCGTAAATGCTCATAATAAAATAGCTATCAGGTAGTTGTTTAAAAACTTAATTGTTCGATTTTGTTCTACTTCAGATATTTTTCAATTTCTTCTCTCATTCTCGGGTTTAATGACACATGCAACCCATAAGATGTGGGTTTGGAAAGTATGATGCCTTCTTTGACTAACTCTTTGGCAGCTTCTTTCACATCACCTTTAATGTGTCCAGGCAAACCTTTTTTTAAGTTTTCAATATCTGTGTGCCTGCCGCCAACATAGCCATGATGAAATAACTTTTTGACAATAAATCCTTTCAATTGCTCTTTGTC
>JACQIC010000084.1 GCA_016198725.1 Candidatus Aenigmatarchaeota archaeon
AGTTTTGGAGCGCTGAGCCAAAGATTAAGTGGATGTTGCTTAAACAAGAGCCGCAGCAAAGATTATCCTTTTGAACTTCCTTTTTACACATCAGAGTATTCCATGAACTCTGCAGGGTTTGGTCTTAATGAAACCCTTTGCGCTTTTTCTTTGCAGTGTTTTATCCATGTTTCAATCAGGTCTGCTGTGAATACTCCGCCTTTTAGCAGAAATTCATGGTCTTTTTCAAGTGCTTTGAGTGACTCGTCTAATGATCCTGGAACTGTGGGTACTGTTGCTTTTTCTTCTTCTGTCAATTCATATGTGTTCTTGTTCAGAGGTTTGCCGGGATCTAACCCTCTCATGATGCCATCCATTCCTGCCATTAACATTGCAGAGAATGCAAGGTATGGGTTGCAGCTTGGGTCTGGTGGCCTGAATTCCAAGCGTATTGCATTTGGGCTGTCGTCGTATGTTGGGATGCGGATTGCTGCTGACCTGTTTCTTGCAGAGTAACACAAATTGACCGGCGCTTCGTATCCTGGAACAAGTCGTTTGTAGCTGTTGGTTGTGGGTGCGCAAAAAGCCATTAGTGCAGGTGAGTGCGCGAGGAGTCCTGCGATGTAACTGCGTGCGATTTTGCTTAAATGGAATGGTTCTCCTTTTTCTTCATAGAATAAAGCGGTTGTTTCGTTCCAGAGGGACTGGTGTGTGTGCATTCCTGAGCCGTTATCTCCAAACAGTGGTTTTGGCATGAAGGTGACGACGAGCCCGTCTTCTTTTGCAGTGTTTTTTAAAATGTGTTTGTACAGCAGCACGTTGTCTGCTGTTTTCAAAAGTGTTCCGTATCTGAAATCTATTTCAAACTGTCCTCCGGTCGCGACTTCATGATGCTGCCGTTCAACAGAAATCCCTGCAGCTTCAAGATTGTCAACTACTTTGTTTCTCCAGTTTTGGAATTTGTCAAGAGGTGGTGTTGGAAAATATCCTTCCTTGTGTCTTGGCCTGTGGGCGAGGTTTGGTCCTTCTTTTCCTGAATTCCAGATGCCTGCTTCAGAGTCGATATCATATGTTGCAAAATTCGGTCCTTGGCTAAATCTCAGTGAGTTGAATGCAAACCCTTCAAGTTCAGGTCCCCAGAATGAGTGTGTTGCAATGCCTGATTTTTTCAAATATTCCTCTGCGCGTTTTGCAACACCTCGCGGGTCTCTTGAGTATGGCTCGTTTGTTATTGGGTGTGTTACTGAACAAATCAGGCTTATTGTTTTTGGAGCGCTAAACTGGTCAATAAATGCAGAGTTTGCGTCAGGCATGAGCATCATGTCGCTTTCTTCTATTCCTTGAAATCCTCTGATTGAAGAGCCGTCAAAGCCAATCCCTTTCTCAAGAACTTTTGGTATGAACTCATGTATTGGCACAGTGAAATGCTGCCATTGCCCCGGCAGGTCTACGAATTTGAAATCTACGTATTTGATGTCATTATTTTCCTCTTGTAGTTTTGCAAGCTTTGTTTTTTCTATCATGAAAATCACCTCTTGAATACTATTGGTGGCAAAACTATTATATATTATATTCAAATAAAATAAGAAATTTGTTTGATTAAAGAAAGAAATTTAAACAAATATTAATATTTGGCTTAATTAACAGTTGTGAAGTGAACAAATGGAGTTCAGCATTTTTGACGAGAGGATAGTCAATCTTCTGCTTGAAAACAGCAGGTTAAGCTATCGTCAGCTTGCGCAGAAGCTCAGTGTTTCTGTTGCTACGGTCGCGGCGCACACGAAAAAGCTTGAAAAAAATGGTGTCATTAAAAAATATACTGCGCTTGTTGATTATGAAAAGTTGGGGTATGATGTCAGTGTGCTGATTCATCTTAGGATTTCTAAAGGCAGACTGTCTGAAATAGGGAAGAAGATAGCAGTGCACTCAAATGTGGTGGCGGTTTACGACCATACTGGGCATTTTGATGCTGCTATTCTCGCCAAGTTCAAGACAAGAAAGGCAATGGATGTGTTTTTGAAAAAACTTCAGTCGTATGATTTTGTTGAAAGAACAGAAACAATGCTTATACTTAATACTTTCAAGGAAGGGGTAATATCAATTTAATGGTAAAGCTTTAAAAATAGTGTGTTGTTTTGTGCACACATGTTTGAATTCATGTTTCAGTTGTATCATTTGCATAACAGGAAGTTGTTAGTTTTTTCTTTGCTTGTTTTGGCGTTGTGTGTCGGTAGTTTGTTTGTTAATTATGCGCGCACTGGTGAGTTTGCCGCGCGCGGCGTTTCGTTGAAGGGGGGGATTACGCTTACTGTTCCTGTTGGCGGCGCAGTGGATATTCGCCAGTTGCAGACTGTATTGTCTTCTGAGCTTTCTGGTGCGGATATTAATGTGCGAGGCATTGCTAATAAAGGGGTGCTTGCCGCGTTGATTGTTGAAGCGTCTGATGTTGAAGAGTTTGTTTTGCTTGATGCGTTGCGTGCTCAAGGTATTGTTCTTGATGAAGGAAAGTATTCTGTTGAAGTGATGGGTTCTGGTTTGGGCCAGAATTTTTTTAGGCAGACTTTTTACGCTGTGCTTTTTGCATTTTTGTGCATGTCTCTTGTGGTGTACGTTACGTTTCGTGATTTGGTTCCGTCATTTTTTGTTATTCTGGCGGCTTTTTCTGATATTGTGTCAACGCTTGCAGTTGTTTCTTTTTTTGAAATCAAACTGTCAACTGCCGGCATTGCTGCTTTTTTGATGCTGATAGGGTATTCTGTTGATACTGATATTTTGCTTACGACAAGGGTGTTGAAGCGTAAGGAGGGTTCGCTTAATGAGCGTATTGAGAGTGCTGTGCGTACAGGACTGTTGATGTCTTTGACTTCTTTGGTTGCTGTTGTGCTTGCATATTTTTTCACTGATTCTGACGTGATAAGACAGATTATGTTTATTTTGCTGGTCGGCTTGTGTTTTGACGTGTTGTATACATGGGCTCAGAACGCTGGTATTTTGCGCTTGTATTTGGAGCGTGGGGTGGTGAAGAATGGGCAGGCTTAAGCTTCTTTTCACCAACGTGAGAATTATTATTCTTGTTGCCGCGCTTGTAATGGTTTTGGTGGCTCTTCGCCCTGCTCCTTGGGCTGAGGGTGTTGTGATAAAGTCTGTATTGAGGAATAGTTCTGCTGAGCTTGGTGGAATTGTTAATCCTAAGCCTACTGCTGCGCCGATGTCAAAGGAAGTTATTTTGGCCATGAATAATGTTCCAATCAGTTCTTTGAAGGACTATTTTGCTTTTGTTGGTGATCTTGAGCCGAACAGGACTGTGCAGGTTCGTACAACTAAGGGATTGTACAAGCTTGTGACTGGCATGGAAGATATTGGTTTGCGTGTTGATAACGCCCCGACTTCTAATTTGCGGAAGGGGCTTGACTTGCAGGGCGGTACAAGGGTTCTTCTTTCTCCTGTTGAAGAGGTAGGTGATGACGTGCTTGAACTGCTTGTTGAGAATCTCAAGCAGCGTTTGAATGTGTATGGCTTGTCTGATTTGACTATAACAACTGTGCGGGATAAGCCTGGGATTCTTGGCAGTGGTAATAAGTATATTTTGGTTGAGATTGCCGGCGCAAGTGAGGAGGAAGTTAAGGATTTGTTGGCTAAGCAGGGAAAGTTTGAGGCGAAAATTTCTAATGCAACAGTGTTTAAGGGCGGCAATGATGTTACATTTGTGTGCAGGACTGCTGACTGTTCTGGCATAGATCCTAACAGGGGTTGCGGCAAGTCTGGCAATGAGTGGGCGTGTAGTTTTAGTTTTTCTATTTCATTATCGCCTGAGGCCGCGCAGCGTCAGGCTGATGCGACAAGGAATTTGAGTGTTGTTGCGCGCCCGTCTGGCGAGGGTTATTTGGCTGAGCCTTTGCGGTTGTTTTTGGATGATGTTGAGGTTGATTCGTTGAATATTGCTGAGGACTTGAAGGGGCGTGCGGTTACAGAAATTCAGATATCTGGTTCTGGTGTTGGTGTTTCTGAGCAGGATGCGGTTTATACAACTCTTGATAACATGAAAAAACTGCAGACTGTTTTGATTACGGGAAGTCTTCCTGTTCGCTTGTCGATAGTTAAAGTTGATAATATTTCTCCTGTTTTGGGCGAGTTGTTTTTGTATAATTCGTTGTTTGTTGGCTTGCTTGCCGTGTTGGGCGTGACTGTAATACTTATGATTGCTTATAGGCGGGTTAGTCTTGCGATTCCAATAATTATCACGTGTTTGAGCGAGATATTTATGGTGTTGGGACTTGCTGCTTTGATTGGTTGGAATATTGATCTTGCTGCTATTGCAGGTATTATTGTTGCAGTTGGCACTGGTGTTGATGACCAGATTGTGATTACTGATGAAGTGTTGCGTAGGCGGCGGGAAGAAAGTCTTTATCTTTGGAAGGATCGTTTGAAGCAGGCATTTTTCATTATTTTTTCTGCATATTTTACTGCGGTTGCTGCCATGGTGCCGTTGTTGTTTGCTGGTGCAGGTCTTTTGAAGGGGTTTGCGCTTACCACTATTCTTGGCGTGACTGTTGGAGTCTTTATCACGCGTCCTGCTTTCGCAGTAATTATTCAAATGATTTTTGGAGAGCAGAGATGAAGACTAAGTGGTGGGCGCTTGTTTTGGTTGTCGCGTGTACTTTTTTTACTTCTTCTGCCCAGATTTTTCTTAAGTTTGGCAGTGCGAGGCTTCCTTTGATTTTTTGGAATTGGCCTTTGTTTGCCGGCTTGGTTTTGTATGGTTTTGGCGCTGTTCTTTTGATTGTGTCTCTTAAGGGAGGGGATGTGACTGTGCTGTACCCTATTATTGCTACAAGTTATGTGTGGGTGAACATTCTTGCAATATTTTTCTTAAGGGAGTCGATGAATGTTATGAAATGGGCTGGTGTCTTCGCTATTATGATGGGTATTTGTTTTATTGGCTGGGGCTCAAAGCGTAATTCGCAGAATTCAAGCAGTATTGAGGCGGGTTGATGGCGACACAGCTTTGGGCCGCAGCGCTCGTGATTGTTGCCACGCTGATAGGCTCTGTGGGTCCTATTTTGTTGAAGAAGGGTGCTGGCCGTTTTTCTTTGAATTTTTTTAGTCAGTTTAAGAATCGTGCATTGATTGGTGGTGTTTTTTTTTATGTTATTTCGTCGCTTATTTTCATTCCCGCTCTTCGTGGCGGGGAATTGTCTGTGCTGTACCCGCTGGTTTCTGTCAGTTATATCTGGGTGAGTTTGTTGTCAGTTAAGTTTCTGAACGAAAAGATGGGTGCGCTTAAATGGGTGGGAATTCTGTGTATTATTATTGGTGTTTCAATGATAGGTCTTGGCTCGTAGTAAATTTATATACTCTTGCGCATTTTCTCGTGTGAAGGTGCGAAGCGCCAGAACTCGAGAAAATGAAGCGTGAATTTTCGTATGTGGAGCTGACATATCTTGTGCAGGAGTGGCAGGACTGGATTGGGGCGAGGATTTCACATATTGTGCTGGCGCAGGGGCAGTTTTGTTTTGAACTGTACAAGACTGGCGGTAGCAGGGCTTTTTTGAATGTTCTTCTTCCGCTCGCGTGGATTGGCGATTTTAAGCTTTCAGCGCCTTCAAGCGTGCCTCCTTTTTGCGGACAGTTACGAAAGCTTTTGGAGGGCGCTAAAATTCAGGGCATCACTCTTTTGAAGGGTGAGCGGATTGTGCGTTTTGATTTGGGTGAGTATTCTTTGCTTTTTCAGTTGTATGGTAAGGGTAATCTTGTTGTGCTTAAGGACAATATTGTGTGTGCTGCGCGGTATAGAGGTTCTGTTTCAGGTCTTCAGGTTGTTCTTCGGGAAAAGCTTTTTATCAAAGAGAAAAACGATCCTTCGGCGCTTAAGCGGTCTGATGCTGATGCCTTGCAGGGAATGATTGGAAAGGTTTACGCAAAGGAAGTGGTGTTGCGTGCAGACTCAAGCAGGCTTCTGCAGGCGTTGAAAGCGGTTTTTGAACAGGAATCGCGTCCGTGTGTTGTTCTTGATAAAGGGGTTGTTGTTGACATAACTCCTTTTGCGCTCATGCATTATCAGAAATATGAGTGTGAGGTTCATAAGTCTTACAATGAGGCGGTCAGCAGCGTGATGAAAAGACGCGCTGAATTTGTTGCGCGGGAGGGCATTTCAAAATCATTTGATGCCAAACTCGAGCGTCTTCGCAGTATTATTGCTGCGCAGGAAAGCCATCTTGAAAAACAGAAAAATGAAGTGAAAAAAAATCAGGAAACTGGAGAACTGATTTATGAGAATTACACTGCTGTTAAGGACGTGCTTGATGTTTTAAATCAGGCGCGAAAAAAGTTTTCTTGGGAAGAAATACGTGCAAAACTCAAAGCGCACAAACTGATAAAGGATGTTGATGAAAAAAATGGCAGGATTAGTGTTGAATTATCCCATCAATAGAAGATTTTTGCTGGTTTTTGCATTTTTTTTCTGCAAGATTATTTACTGCGAGCCAGCCGTCAACGCTTTCACCTGCGTCACCCCACCACCCCTCAACTGTTGAATACTTAATGTTGCCTGTTTTTATGTATTCATTGTTGACGTCAGTTATTTCAAGTTCGCCTCTTCCGGAAGGGGTGAGTGTTCGTGCTATTCTGAAAACAGTATTATCATAAAGATATGCGCCTGTAACTGCATATTTTGAAGGAAGCTTTTCAGGGGCAGGTTTTTCAATGATTTCAACTACAGTGGAGTCTTTCACTTTTGCCATGCCGTATTTTGCGCGTGATTTTCCATCTTTTCCCTGTTCATATATCGCCTCTTCAGGAAGTTCTTTGAGAAAAATGTGTGCTCCATTTCTGAATCCATTCACTGCATCTGCCAGTACCTCATCATCTTCAAAGACATTGTCTGCCAGCATAACTGCCACAGGCTGACCCCTGACTATCCAGTCAGCAAGTGCAAGCGCGTCTGCTATTCCTGCAGGTTTGTCCTGAAGCCTGTATCGCAGGTTAAGACTGTCGTGCAACTTCAGAAGACGTTTCGACCTTTCATCAATTTCAATCGTATCTAAAATGTATTTTATTTGTCCGTAGTGTTCTCCGCCAGTTACAACCACAACATCCCGAATGCCTGCCCTGATAAGGTTTCTAAGCGGGTGAAAAATCATTGGCATATCATAGACTGGCAATGTGTGTTTGTTATGGGTTATGGTATGAGGCCAAAGCCGAGAACCCGTCCCTCCAGCAAGCAAAACACCGTACATAATTGATAAGTTTTTCTCAGTTATTTAAAAACTTTCGGGACTGTAAGTCAATTCTCTGCAAAATAGCAAATCCGTACATATGCCTAAGCAAAACCGTAGCATCATTTTGCCTCGTAGCCATCCCCAGAATTTCCCTGAATGAAG
>JACQIC010000085.1 GCA_016198725.1 Candidatus Aenigmatarchaeota archaeon
ACTCACAAGCATCATCCAAACACTCAGACTCAGAAAAATAAACGTGCTCCAAGGACTCCAAAATATCCTCAGCCCACTTCAAACAACTGAATGATTACTACGAAGTCCGCTCCTTTTAATTTCCTGTTCATAAGAAGCATAAGCGTATTTTATTTATAAACACTTTGACACAAAACTTAATCGACAACTCGAGATTAACTCAGTACTTTGTAAAACGCATCAAAAATAGGGGTTTCTGTTGAAAACGTGAAAAATCTCGCTCCAATTTCACTGCACGCTCTTCTCAGCTTTCCCTGATGGTCAGAGAGCATTCCTGAATAATTCTTGCGAAGAAAAGGAGAAATAAAAGTGCGCAATACCCCTCGTGATTCCATATCAACCAATTTGAAATCCCCTTCAATATTCAGTTCCTGCTCAACCTTGTCAAGCACCTGTATCAGCACAACCTCATGGTCTTTGAAGCGGTAGATTGCGTGGCGAACTTCTTCAGGGTCATACAAAAAATCTGAAATGATAACGATAAAAGATTTTGACTGGACAAGTTTTTTATAACGCGACAATGCAAGCTCAAATTTTGACGTGCCCTTTGGCTTTTGCCCATTCAACTCTTTAACAATGTGCGCAAGCTGCCCCTTGCCCCTTCTTGGCCTGAACAACTGCAAATCATCAGCAAATGTTGACAAAACAAATTTTTCGTTATTCTTCATGGCCATATATGCGAAACCAACACCAAGCATTCCTGCATAATCCGCCTTTGTTATCTTGCCAGAACCATAATCCATACTGCCAGAATAATCCACAATAATGTGGATAACAAGATTACGCTCTTCTTCCTGACGCTTGATGAACAATTTATCAGTACGGCCATAAACCTTCCAGTCAACTTTGCGAAAGTCCTCACCAGGAGCATAAATTGCGTAATCTTTGAAAATCAAGCCCTGCCCGGTATATACTGACTGCCGTTCACCAGCATAATTGGAAGTCACGCGCTTATTAATAATCAAACTAAGACGATCAAGCTGGTGCAAAAATGAAAGGTTAATCATTGTGATTCAGCTACTTAAGCATCTGCTTGATAACGTCATCCTCGTGAAGGTTTTGCCGTTCAGCTTCAAAACTCAAAATAATCCTGTGACGCAATACAGGATATGCCATCTTGTTAATATCTTCCTTGCTCACGTATTTTCTGCCTTCCATCAACGCGCGCGCTTTTGCGGCAAGAACAATGCCAATAGACGCTCTCGGAGAAGCGCCATACTCTATCAAATCCTTCTTTGCCCTTGTTGAAGTAATAATGCCAACTGCATACTTCTTGATGTCAGATGCAACCGGAACCTGACGCGTCAGTTTTTGCAAGTACAGCAAAGACTCAGCATTCAACACTTTATGCAATGTTTGCTTTTTCAACTCCTCAGCATACAAGTCAACAATTTTAAGCTCATCTTCTGCAGAAGGGTATGCTGCGCGAATCTTCAGCAAAAAACGGTCAGCCTGCGCTTCAGGAAGAGGATACGTTCCCTCCTGCTCTATCGGGTTCTGCGTTGCCAGCACGAAAAAAGGTTCTTCAAGCTTGAAAGTGGAATTGCCAACAGTCACTTGTTTCTCCTGCATTGCTTCAAGCATTGCAGACTGGGTTTTAGGAGTGGCCCTGTTAATTTCATCAGCAAGCACAATATTCGCAAAAATCGGGCCAGGCTGAAATTTAAACGCACGCTTGCCGCTCGAAGACTCTTCAATAATATATGTACCAGTGATGTCAGACGGCATCAAATCAGGAGTGTTCTGGATTCTTGAAAACTTCAAGTCAAGAACTTCAGACAACGTGCGCACAGCAAGAGTCTTGGCAAGACCAGGATAACCTTCAAGCAAAGCATGCGAGTTTGTCAACAAGGCAACAATCATCTGATTAATCATTTCATCCTGGCCTACAATCACCTTGCGAACTTCTAAAAAAAGAGCATCCATCAGCTTCTTAGTATCTTCAAGACGCATCATGTAATTCTTCTATTAATACAGTTATTTAAATATATCGAATTTATCAGGATGAAAAATGGCTGTTTTTACGCGCACAAACATAATTTTAGCAATCAGCATACTGCTATTCTCAATTTTTTTATTTAACCCTGAAAAACAATACTTCGCTGAACGGGAAATGTACTGCATAGAGCTAATTCGTGCAGGAGCGCTATACGGAGGGCAGACACTGTGCGGCAACCCACCACTATCATATTACACGGGGTATGCACTATCAATCTTCTTTGAGAATCACCTGCAAACTGCAACATTCGTTTTAATAACGGCTTTATCCGGTGCAATAATAATCCTGCTCTGCAATTATCTTAAGCCGTCAACTATTTCAGAACACGCTTTTTTGCTGATATTCGCGCTCTTTCTGCTGGCGTACAGCACGCTTGATTTTGCAACAACACTGTCGATGTTTTTTGTTTTCACATCATTCTACATCATACGCACGCAAAACAAGCAGAAATATAGTTCACATAGTTCACGTGATTTTTTTCTTGCAGGAGGTTTTTACGCATTAGCAGTTTCATCAAAAGTAATTTCAATACTATTCCTACCGCTGTTTATTGCGTTTATTTTTTATGAATTGTTCTGCCGCAAAAAACTTTTTTTTAAACAGGCAGTCAAGTCAGCTGTTATTTTCCTCACTCCAACTGCAGGACTGTCAATTCTTTTGCATCTGGCATACCCATTTCTGCCATTTTATGTATTCTCAGCCCACACAATTCTTCATCCGCACTGGACGTTCTTTGGCTCAGTCATCTACGCAATGAATAATTTTAATCTTCAGCATTTTATCATAATATTTATCAACATAATTGCGGCAATACTATTACTGCGCCGAGAAATTGACGCGATATTCCTTCTTCCGCTTGCTTTCTGGCACATCTATCTAACAAAATCAAACTCGATATTTGAAACAGGCGAACCATTATTCATGAGCTTTTTCACGTACTATTTCCTTATTTTTTTCCCTTTTCTGTTTATCGCCCTGTTTTCTATTGCAAGAAAAGCAAAGCAAAAAAAATCAAACACAATACTGCACAACACATCACTGCTCGCGTTCATTGTTTTCTTTGTTTATTTCGGACTATACCTCAGCCCCGCAGGACTGCGCGCACTGTCTTACCAGCCAATACCTGAAAGGCCTGCAGAAATCCAAAACTTGCTCGACACTTTCTATCAAAACTTTACTTATGACACTGGAATGATTCTTGTCAATAAAAAACATGCAAGCATCATTCCGGAATCGCTCGCCGCCCAATTGCGCTTTTCAGACTTTTCATCAGCCATCCGCCCGGAGGATTTCGGCTATGGAGACCCGAACTACGGTCCTGGAATAAAAAAACTTCCAATTTACAACTCTTCTGCATACAATCCAAAACTAATAAAAGACAAATCAGACTTTGCACTAAAACTCAGCTCAACACTCACTGCGCTTAACACCACAAACTCAACCTTCATAATGTCAGATTACGAAACCATACTTCTTGAAAAAGTTTTAAAACAGTCATACTGCCACGTGTTTGTTCCAATACTATTGGAAAACAAAAACGGCATACACCACGTGAACTACTTCTACAAAAACAAAACACTCTGCACGACAGCCAAACAAAAAGTGCACAATTTCATCTCATCAAATTTCAACACGTTCTGCTCATTTGACGAAAAAATCGCAGACGAATACGCGCCAATTACCAAATCAAATGGCGCAAGATTTGAAAAAACCTGTTCATCAGGCGCAAAAGGATACGACCCAGAAGAAACCAGAACAGACACCGCCAGCCTTATCGTGCTAATGCTGTTTGTTGTTTTAACTGCAATGTCTTTGGCTACACATAGAATATGAATTACCCTTTCGCAATTTCCCTGAAATAACTCTTGACAATTTTTTGGTAGCCTTTTGGAATGGTTTCCTGAAAAGTGGTATCTGTTGTGCCAGCTATTTCTCTTGGAGGAACTTCCTGAAATTCTTTTTTCTCAGGAGGTTTTGTTTTGCCAATAGCGACATCGCTCAGAACAGGATTGATTTGCAGGTTAAGCTCTTCGCTGCCAAGCTCTGCAACAGACTTGTTGCCGTAAATATCATCGCTTGCGTTCTCTTCATACACCAAGTCTTCAGAAGACATTTCATACTGCCCAAAACCACCATATGATGACTTTATTTTTGACGCTACCTCATCAAAGTTCAGCAAATGAACATTGTACGCTGACGCCCCAATAATCAAAAACGCAACAACCCCCATCATCAAAAGCTCCCTTGTCAGCCTGCCAAAATTCAAGAAATAAGACGTGCGGACAAGCTTCATAAGGTGAAGAACGTCCTGGTTAAGCGCGCCAGTAATTTCATTATCCCTGCTGACGTTGTCTGCTGCCGTGCGAAGCATTTCTTTCAACTGGGGAACTTTATCCTCAACCTGACGGTAACTCGTTCCTTTTATTGCACGATAAGTATGCAAGCCGGCATACAACAGAAATGGGATAAATGCGTAATACCACTGCAAAGATACCAGAATAAAAACCAGCACTGAAATCAGGAAAACAGCAAGCGAGTCCATGATGGAATTAAAAAGCACCATCTGTTTTAATGCAGACTTCACTTCACTCAATGCCAGCGAAATAGGTTTTGTCATGGGCACGCGCACAACTTTGATTTTGCATCAACACATTCTAACAAATCTTTTTCTACTTTCTTAGTCTTTGCTTTTTGAAGCGTCAAGTCATTATTCAACGCGTTTATCTGAGCATCTTTGTCGCGCAACTGGGTTTCTTTAGTTTCAAGCTCCTGCGTCCTTGCAATCAGCCGTTTTTCAGCATCGTTAATATCCCCTTCCAACTGCACTTTTTTCTTTTCCAATTCGTCATTTGTTGTTTCCAATTGTTCTTTTTCTGATTTGATGCCAGTATATTTTTCAGTAAACTCGCTCTCGCGCACGCTTTTCAATGTTAATTCTTCCTTTACTTTTTTCAAAATTGCCTGCTGCTCTTCAAGCTCGCGTGAAACCTCATTAAGTTTGGCAAGTTTATCATTGTATTCTGCGTTCAGCACATTAAAATTCGTCTGGAAATAAACAGTCGCCCCAACAAGAATTACTGCGCTGGCAACAATCAAAAACAACAGCATAATGTTCGCGTTGTTAGTTATGAAGCTCATACTAGTCCCTCCTGATTGTGCGCCTAATAAATATTTCTATCAAATAAATAATTATTGACAACAAAACAAATGGCCAGATAATGTACTCTTTTGTATTAATCGTGCGGCGGGCTTTTGATTTGGCAAACTCAACAATCTCATCAACCTCTTCTGGATTGAAAAACCTGCCTCCAGTGCTTACAACAACACTGCCAAGCGCCTCATTTTCCCCAAGCAACTCATACTCTGCAGGAGAATTGACTGCAAAAAAAGCTCCTGCAACAGTCTGAAAGCCAACATCCTTAGGAGTGATAGTTGCAGAATATGTATCCTGATCAATCTTGTAAAACACGATCCCCTCTGCCTTAGGAGCTGTCTGCGACTTCACCAAAATTTGAGTGGGCTCATTCTGGCGCGTGTCTCCTGCTTCAATAAACTCCTTGCTTTTCCTATCCGGGTCGCCAATTGCCCAGTTCATCATCCTCGACACCAGCCGTGAATTTTTCTTGTTCAACGCCTCTCCAGCCCAGCCAGAACCATCATCTGTTGAGTAGGCAACAACCCTGCCAAGCCCCAAACGCCAGACTGTTACAATCGGCTCACCAGTTGTTGTTGTAACAAGCAAACGAGCAGTTGTTTTTGGCGCAACAGAATTATAACCATAAATGTGTGCATCAAGCTCCAAACCTTCAGTGATAAAATGATTTGAGTTCAGCACGGCAAGAGCCAGCTGGCCACCCTCAGGAGGCTGTTCCTCAGGCTTGCCAAACAACAGCTTAAGCCGAGAACGCTCAGTTGCCCTGAAATAAACCCCATTTGTGATGTCGGCAAGCCTCTGCATTATTTCCTCATTAGTTGAAGGACCAACGCCAACAGTATAAATGCGGACTCCTGAATTTGAAGCTGCCTTTGCGGCCTCCTCAGCAACACTAACGGCCTGAGTTTTACCATCAGAAATCAAAATAATGTTTTTACTGCCAGACAATGGCTCAAGAAGCGCAAGCGCCTTCAAAAGACCTGCACTAATCAAAGTGCCCCCGCCATCCCTCACGCTCGCAATTCTGTCATCAAGATTCACCTTCTCAAACACGTACGAGACATCAGAAACAAGGTATGCTGCTGTATTAAACGCAATAACAGCAAGCTTGTGCTTCGGCTCAAGATCTTGAAGCACTCCAATCGCAAGCGCCTTCTCAACATCAACAGCTTTACCGCCAGCGTACGCAGAACCAGTGCTTCCTGAAATGTCAATAACAATCACTACATTTATGTCCCCTTCTTTCTTTTCAGGAGTGCCAACAGTCACAGGAAGCATAGTTTCAAAAACAGAATTGCGATATTCACCCAAATCATACGACGCCTTACCCCCAACAACAACCACGCCATTTCCATCAGTAACATACTCTGAAAGCCGTTCAACCCTTGCATCAACAACACTCTTGTCCAAATTATTAACAACAATCGCGTAAAAGTCAGACAAATCCATAGGCAAAGAATCAGTTGGAACAACCTCATACAAATCTGAAATCAATGACAACAACGGAGACGCTCCCTGACCAAAAAACAACACTTTAGGCTTAGGAACGACCTTAACAGTTTTGTAATACGCGTTATTTTGCGCGAAAAAATCCGAACCATCAATACGGGCAACTATCTGATGATAACCACCTCCAAAAGTCTGGGTAAACTCAACTTTTTCATCAGAAGTAATTGTGTCAATAACAGGTTTGCCGTCAACAGAAACAACAACATGAACCGGCTTCTTCTGGCCCACCTGATGAGTGCGGACATAAAACGTGTTCTCAACATCCTCCATAGTTTTTGAAGGGCCGACAACTAAAACTGCCGCATCATCATGAACAGGCTTCAAATGAATAGCATTAATTGTGGTATTGATTCTTGACGCGTACAATGCAACATCACCCAAATTAGCACCTTCATTGCTGTTCCCGTCAGCCAGCAAAAGAATGCTTTGCTGAGGCTGAAGATTTGCCAAAATACCATCACCAATATCAGACCTTTCAGAACTGCCAACACTCTTGAACTCAACATTCAGCTTCTTCTCAAGCTTTGCGCGCAATGAATCAGCAATGTTCTCAAACAAACTCATTGAAGAAGAATTATCAACCAGCAAAGTAATGAACGGGTCGCCTTCAACAACTTTTTCAGTCTGGGAAAACGGAGACGCGAGCGCAGACAGCAACAACAAAAATAAAGCACTGCGGGTGAAAAACATGAGTGCTCTCAATTTCCTTTTCTGCCTTACAACTTCAGGATCTTCCTTCAAGCGAATAAAATCCTTTTGCAACACAATCCACAACACTATAACAATCGGGATGATAAGCAGCACAAGTTCAGGACGCTCAACTCTTGCATACAACCAGTCCTGCCAGCTCACACGTCACCTCTCCGCTTCACGTAATACAGTTCTGCAAACAACAACAGCAATGCGCCAACAATCAGCGCGCCAGCCCAATAATACTTTCTTTCCTCCTTAACAGGACGAAGCTCATACTCGACAGACTTGGCACCAAACACGCTTTTTCCATTAATATTTGACTCGCCATCATTCAACAAGTTCACCGCGATTTTCTTATTATCCACAGTATAAACGCCAACCTCATCAAGCACATACGTCACCTGTTTAACCGTGCGCTTTGGCGTCTCAATCTTCTGAGGAGAATCAAAAATAAGCGTGTCGCCAGTTTTGTAATTCAACGCCTTCATGTCCTGCTGGTCAGTAGCGTACTTCAGCACTTCTGTCCAAAAAATAGGATAACTCGGGCTGAACTTAAAATCACTCGCCCGCTCAAGCATGCCAAAAAACATAACCTTGCCACGCCCTATCTTGCTAAGACCAATAATTGTGCTATTAGATGCAGACGCCATAGTAAGCATTGGAGCAGTCTTGTGCGCAAGGAAAAAATAATTCAGCTGGCCGAAATCAACATTTTTAGTAAACCTGTTCATCTGCTCAATAACAACAGGAGCAGAATCAAGCCTGCCAACAAACCGCAAAGGCATCAAACCCCTGTAGTCAATAACATCAGACTCTTCCTGCGCGTGAACAATCACAGTCGAACCCTCTGAAACATGTGCGGAAATATCCTCAAAAGTACCCGGAAGCACCTGACCACCTGCAACATTATGAATCACATACACGTCAAACCTCTCCTTAGGCACAATGGGAGGTTCAGCAACAGTAAGTTCAACAAGCCCTGAAGACAACAGCGCATTTTTCAAAAAAATAGATTCGTTATTTGTCACAAGCAGCACACGAATCTTCTGCTTCAAAGGCGCTGACACGAACACTTCATTATCAACTGCAAAATCATCAGAAAAATCAATATACGCCCGTGTAACACCTTCAGGAGTCTGAAAAGAAAAAGACTCAACCGCCAAAGGAGAAATTAACAACTCCTTTCTGGCATTGCCGACAACAACAGGCACGCTGTGCTGTACAGAATCAAAATTTTTTACGTACAACGTCGTCTGCAATTCGTCAGCAATAATGTCAGTCATGCCAACATTTCTTCTATCCACCTCATTTGTGGCAATGAAATCAACAATAATCCCGCGCGCCTGCAAAACAGATTTCGCAATCTCAACATCCTGACCGCCAGTGTTAATAAAATCGCTTATGACAACCACACGACCTTCACTGTCGCCAAGAGCTTCACCTGCCAAAATAACTGCCTCACCCAAACGAGTCTGCGTATCACGCGGTTCAAGACCATTAATATATTCTTTCGCCTCAGAATAAGACGAATCCTTCGCGCCAATCAATGGAACATCCTTTGCAAGAATAACAGTATTCTTGTTAGACAAAACATCCAAAGCTTTCCTCCTGCCAATCTCAAACCTTGTCGTTGCACCCTCACTTACCTGAGTTGAGGCAGACACGTCAAGAACAATAATAGTATTCTTGGCAGTCACGTCATGAGTATAAGTCGAAAACGGTTTTGCAAGCACAAAAGCAAGTGAAAGAAGTGCAAGAAGCTGAATAAGAAACAACAAATCAGTAATAAACTGCTTCAAAAAAGAAGTCAACTTGTTAGCGCCAGTAGACTTCATAAAAAACATCAAACTCGGAATAGCCATAAGCTTGGGCTTAGGACGAATAAGGTACAGCAAAATCAACGGAACAAGCGACACAAGCGCCCACAAACCCGAGATGTTGTCAAAGAGTACAGGAGGCATTCATGTGCAGTATTTATAAGAATATAAAAATTTATGCAAAATTATATTATTTTATATTATTCTTCTCTTGCGCTCAAAGGAGAAAATTGCTCAAAATGCGGTTTTAATGCATTAAGCGCCCTGTTGTAGTCAGCAACAGTTCTTTCATTTAAGTCATCTGTTTCATACTTTTCAATGCACGCATTAATAACAGTGCGATAATAATCTCTTGCATCAACCGTAAGAATAAAATCTCGGTCACAATCCATCCTTAACTCAAGAGAAGCATTTGGAACTGAATAACGCACCTGTTCAGGAGTCGAGTTCGCATCAAAATCTATAATGGAAAAAGCAGAATATTCATGCTCGTCTTTAACCTGCAATTCACGCTGCATGCTGTTTGACACAAGAGTCAAATTAATCAAGTGACCAGATACTTCAAAATTCATACCTGCCTGTTTAACCAGCCTATTCACCACATAATCAATTTTTTCCCTATCAGACAAATGCATGGACGGATAAAAAACAGGCGGCGGACCCTGCTCAGGCTCCCACAACATGTAACAACCAGAAAGGCCGCCAACAAGCGCGCAAATACTTACAATTTTTTGCAATGACTTCATTTTGTTACCTTACTTCCTGTTCCTGAATGCAACAACACAAGAACTTTTAATCCAACAAGCGCTGCATTGCGACATTTGCTCGTGCTTCAACCCAAAACAAGGGTCTTTGGCAAACTTTACAATCTTAACGCCCATCAAGCACACCTATCTTAAACCATATTTAAACATTATTATCATAGAGAACATATATATTAGTACGGCAAAAACACGCAAAGAGATAAATAACTCAACTGTTTAAAAAGCATAAAAGAGGTGATTATATGGCAAAGAATGATACTAAGAGTATTGGCATGGCAGTATTGGGAATAGTGCTTGTAGTAGCACTGCTCGGACTAGTGCTCTTGCTTAAAGGATCTCCAACAGGAAAGGCAGGCGATGAACAACCATACGCCGCCAGTCTTGGAGGAAAAAACGTCAACAAAGTACAGTGCCCAGTGCAGTGCGGCAGCTCACGAGGAGCAAAGGAAGAAGCAATAATGTGCGTTGTCGACGAATCGCTCCAAGGCAAAAAAACATACAACAAGTGGGATTCATGCCCTGGAACTGATGAAATGAACAAAAAATGCTTCTGCCCTGTCGAAGGCGGATTCTAACAATTTCCTGAGTTCGCCGCTTCCAGCGGCTCACTCGAGGAAATTTTTATTTTTTCAGCTTTTTCCCAATACCTTCTTAATTTTCTCGTATGAGCGAGCTCAGCGAGCGAATTCGAGAAAATGTTTAAATAAACGCCTACTTTTGTCATGTTATGAAGCTTCCTTTTGAAGAACGAAAATTTTCGCTTGTTGTAAAAATTCCTGCGCAAACAGATGAAAAATACGGGTGCAAGCCAAGCGACAGGCCAACAGAAAAACTGGTTGATTACGGAATCGTCAACGTCAACAAGCCAAAAGGGCCTACTTCCCATCAGGTTTCAGAGTTTGTCCAGCGAATTTTTGGAATAACAAAAGCAGGACATTCTGGAACTCTCGACCCGGCAGTAACAGGCGTACTGCCAGTAGCGCTTGGAAGAGCAACACGAATAGTTCAAGTACTACTGTCAGCAGGAAAAGAATACGTAGGCACAATGCGCCTGCATGCACCAGTTGAGGAATACCAACTCCGCAAAACAGTTCAGGAATTCATAGGCAAAATAACACAACTGCCCCCAGTCAGGTCAGCGGTTGTAAGACAACTGCGCGAAAGAAATGTTTATTATTTTGACATGCTTGAAGTTGACGGACAAAATGTGCTCTTTAAAACAGGAGTTCAAGCAGGCACTTACATCAGAAAACTCTGCCACGATATTGGCAGAAAACTTGGCACCGGAGCGCACATGACACAACTTGTGCGAACAAAAGCGGCAATGTTTTCCCTTGATGCGGCAGTCACTCTGCACGACTTGGAAGACGCACTGCACTACTGGAAACAAGGCAATGACAAGATGCTGCGCAAATTCATTCTACCAGTAGAAACAGGAGTTCAACACATGCCAAAGGTATACGCACACGATTCTGCCGTTGACGCCGTCTGCCACGGAGCAATGCTCAATGTTCCAGGCATAATACAGTTTGACGCACCGTTTGACAAAGA
This sequence comes from Candidatus Aenigmatarchaeota archaeon, assembly GCA_016198725.1. Taxonomy (GTDB): domain Archaea; phylum Nanobdellota; class Nanobdellia; order Woesearchaeales; family ARS49; genus JACQIC01. The sequence continues at coordinate 11,527 of JACQIC010000085.1, forward strand.
AGAAGATGTTGCAGTCATGACGCTCAAAGGAGAACTGGTGGCGCTTGGAACAGCGCAAATGAACACACAAGAACTGACGACAGCAAAAAAAGGCATGGCGGTCAAAACAAAAAAAGTATTCATGCCCCCTGGAACATACCCTGCATACAAGCTGGACAAAAAAGAAAATCCTTAAATACTTTTTTAATCTCACTTCCATATTATTTTACATATTCAACATTTTCCACGTCAGCAAACTGTTGGTCACCTGTGAGAAATTTGATATGTCAGAAATATACCACTGGTGTTGTTTCACCAGTGGACGCAGTTCACCACTGCTTTTTCAGAAGAGGTATATTTCTGAGCATGCTCAAGAACCACTAGTCATGCCACCGGTGTTGAGCGAGCGCAGCGAGCGATCACCGGTGGTTCTTGACAATTTCAAAAAATGCATAAGAATCAAAAAACAATGTTGTTATATGTTCCATCCTGCTCTCACCAAGTCCTTGAACTTCTGCCCAGACATTTTGCGCTTGAGAGAACCAAACAATGCTGTCAAATCTGCCTTTTTCACTACTTCTACAATCACAATACTCACGTTATAATCTCCTTAAACTTCAACCTTGTCTTGTATGTTCCTGAACGCATTTGTCTGGGCACTTCAACTGCAACAAAAACTTTTCTTGATTCGCCAGCACCAAGTGCAACAGAAATGTCCTGCAAAGACCTGAACACCATGCCATCAAGCGAAACTTTTACTTCGCTCAAAGAATTATTGCCAACCAAAATTGCCTGCAGAATCAATCTCGCATTACCCTGATTTTCAAGAACCACCTCCCCAACAGTCCGTTTTCCCGCAACTGAAGAAAGCGACAACTGTTTTTTCGCAATATTAACCTTCTTATGAGGCAGATACTCAAATGTTGCATTATAAACCATGTCTCCTGCAGTTAATTTAATAGTGTGGTTTCCTGCAGGAAAAATAACATCAACAACAAAAACACCTTCATATACATCATCGTTCAATCGTTCAAGGTAAATTGTCTGATTCACCAGCTGTGCGCTCACACCATCTTCAGGAAAACCTTCAAGCGAACCATCAATAACCGCCCTGACAGTAATAACTTTTGTGCCTGATACAGGAGGACTAATCTGAACACCATCCATTAAACTCTCATCAGGCAAAACACTGACATTCAGTATAGTTATCGTTTTGTTAACTACGGTTACCACCAGCAAAATAATGTCAGAAGACTCAAAGTCCGGATCTGCAACGATAAAGTCCTCAACATTATTGCCAGTATTTTCAGTTCGCAAAAGAACTTTTCGTTCAGGCGCAGCAAACACAGGAACACCTTTATACAACGGATATCTCATATCTTCAGCACTACCCCAGCCGACAGCATCAATAATATTGCCTGCAACATCAATCAAAGCAACACCCCCATTTTCATTGCCTAAAGTCATAGTTTGTTCCAAGTCAGCATCTCTCCACAAAGAATCATCCCTCATTTCACTCCAGCCGGCATCTGCAATAAGAAAATGCTGTTCAGGACCAACAATAACTGCCGGAAAAACAATGTCCCTTAATGACGCCTGCGTGGCAAGCGTCCAGTTCTCCATTAAAACAGGCTCGCTGCCAGTGTTCCGCAACAACACCGCTTCCCCGCCACTCTCACTACCCTTAGGGTTGGCGTATACCTGTTCAATAACGAGCTGTCCGTATGCAAAACCAGCGCAAAAAAGAATGATTCCGAGCAAAACAATAATTTTCATAATCACTCTTAAAAAAAACAATGCTTAAAATGCGTTGCGGCAAAAAAACCGAAAATCTTAAGAAAAAATCAGTTACATTCACAGTACACGTTATGACAAATCTCATTAATTTAGAATTCTTTTCTATTCGTGCATGATTTTGTTTATGAAACCAAGGAAAAAAACCAAGTGGACTTTACTTTCTCGTGTAAGCGAGCGTTAGCGAGCGAACTCGAGAAAGTTTTTAAGGACATACCGCTATGTTTTCATAAACTTTCGCATTACCTGCACAATACACCACCTGCTCGTCAATCTTGATCTTTGGCACAAACTTGATTTGACGGACTTTACCAACATTCTTTATTCCAAAATTCAGCTTTAACGCGTACCCTGCAGGCAAAGGTCTCGGAAGAACAGACTCAACTATTGCGATATCTTCAGAGCCAACAATCCTTGCATGTACATCATAAATCTCAAAATCAGGACCGTTCTCCACCATCGCCTCAACAACACTGCCTTTCATGCACAACTGTTCAACACCAGACAATTTAATAACGTCAAGAGTTGCGGCATCACAGCCAGAACGCACCTGAACAACACCCTGCACAAAAGAAGCATTCTTCTCAATAAACTCCTCACGCCAGCTCATCACAACAGTGCCAAGAGCTACAGAAAACGCAATCAACAAAACAGTAGCTACCAGAGGAGAGATACCTTTGTCCACAATATCACCTTTTTATATTCAAACAGGATTTAAAGTTTATATATTTTCCTACCAATCAGACTTTGAAGAAAAAAAACCATTTTCTTGTTCTGGCAATGCATCATTTTGCAAACCTTTCTTTTTTATTTCATCTGCCATTTTAATAGAAAAACCAATGTTGTCAACCTCTTCAGAAAACCTCTTAAAAACCGCATCTAAAATTCCTGAATAACCAGTTTCTGCTTCAATAGTATACTTTACGTTAACAGCACCCTGCTCATGAGCAACCTGCAAGCCGTAAACAATTCCGCCAGAATCATCAATTATGCTGCCATCAGGCGCGGCAGGCAGGTCACGGTCATCAAGCATACTGCCTTCAGGCTTGCAATAATCAAAGTAAACATAATAAAACCCTGACAATAAATCAACAATATCCTGTTCAGGAATGTCATAAGCACGTTTTTCCACAAAAGTATGCCTGTTTGTTCCACTATTTTTTTCAACAAAACCATAACGTCCAAGAAGCACAGGAGATTTTAACAACGCGTCCAAAGTCAGCGTCACTTCGCCATTTTTTGCATCATAATCAGGACTCCAAGAAACACTCAACTGCAGAAATGCACCATCAGCAGACGAGTGAAGCGAGCGCTCAACCCACACACTCAGCACATTGCGCAATTCTCCAGCTTTCACTGAAAAATATTCATACACAGTCATCACAAGACAAAACATTTTTCCATTTTTAAACCTACGCCTCACGTGGGCTCTGTCCTGAAAGTCTGAAAAGCCAGCCAAATATATTATGGCAGGCTAGTCTGCCATAGACTTCTGTTCGTATGGTTCTGGCTTTTCTGGAGCTTACGCTGCTTCCATAGCATCTTTTTAT
>JACQIC010000086.1 GCA_016198725.1 Candidatus Aenigmatarchaeota archaeon
AAACAATTCTAAGCATCATCGAAACGATTCGCCTTCAAGGGAAGAATCCCCTTGAAGAGATGTACCGAATGCTCACTTCAAGAGCCTAACCAATTACTTCTTGACTGATAAAAATGGGAAGAATGTAAAATAAAAATACAAAAAAAACTTAGGATTTATAGTAGAATAGCTTTCTGCTCAGAATGGTTTTCTTTTGCTCCAGCAATCCCTGCAATAAACTGGCCTGTCTTTCTTTGGTTCAAAAGGAACCTGACATGGCTTTTGGCACTCTGCACATGTTGCATCGTGCATTGTTCTTGGTCCCATATCTCTTCGTCTGTCATTAAACATTTTTTTTCACCTTTGTGTTTACAACGTTACTTGAAAGTAGCGTGTATTGGATGGTTAAAAATGTGTGGTCTTTATAAACATATGTGTAAAAGTATTTATATTGCGTATTTTCTGTTCTTGTGATGGCAGTATCAGGCGACAGGGTTAAGCTCCAGACAGAATCTGATTTTTTTGAAGGAATACTTATGCCTGAAGAAAAGCAGTTTGTGGTTTTGAAACTTGATACAGGATACAACATCAGCGTATCTAAAGACAAAATAAAACAAGTTCAGCTGTTGAAAAAGCACTCGCCTGTCAAAGTTGAAATTCCAAAAGCATCTCAGGATTCATCAAAGCCAAAAATAACTATATTGCATACCGGCGGAACAATAGCGTCAAAGGTCGATTATGAAACCGGCGGCGTCATTGCAAAATTTTCTCCAGAAGAATTACTCGGCATGTTTCCAGAATTAAAGGATATTGCGCAAATAAGCTCTCGGCTTGTCAGCAACATGTTTTCTGAAGATATGCGGTTTGCGCATTATAACATACTTGCTCGTGAATGTGAAAAAGAGCTCAATGCAGGCGTGCACGGCATTATTATCACACATGGCACTGATACTTTGCACTACAGTTCAGCAGCTCTTGCTTTTGCTCTCGGCGAGCTTCCTGTTCCAGTCATTCTTGTCGGCGCACAACGCTCTTCTGACAGGGGGTCATCAGATGCAGGCGCCAACATAATTGCCGCCGCAGCATTTATTGCTAAATCAGATTTTGCAGAAGTAGGAGTTTGCATGCACGCAGGCATTGATGACGAGTGGTGTGTTATTTTACCTGCAGCAAAATGCAGAAAAATGCATTCTTCAAGAAGAGATGCTTTTGCAGCAATTAACACTTTGCCATGGGCACGTGTGCATTTGAAAGAAAGAAAGATTGAATGGATGCGCACAGATTACCGCAAGCGCACTGCCAGAAAGTCCAGCATAAGATTGTTCAAGGAAGGCCTGAAAATCGCGCTTATTAAAACTCACACAAACATGTATGCAGAACAGTTCTTGTTTTACAAAGGATGGGATGGTTTGCTGGTTGAAGGATTTGGCATTGCAGGCAATGTTCCTATCAACGAGATTGACAAGCCGACTGCAGAGCACAAAAAAATTGCAGATGCCATAAAAAGTCTAACAAGCAAAGGCACAATTATGGCAGCAGCCACGCAAACGATTGCCGGGAGAATAAACATGAACGTGTACAGCACTGGAAGGATGATGCAGGAGCTTGGCATTATTGGACATTTGACAGACATGACTGCAGAAACTGGCTTCATAAAGCTTGCATGGCTTCTCTCGAACTTTCCAAAAAATAAAATCAAAGAATTGTATGAGCAGAATATTGTTGGTGAAATAAGTGAAAGGCATGAGGTTTAAAAGCACATTCTATTTTTCGCCTGCATGACTCCTGAACGTAAACAAGAACTGGAACAAAAGCTTAAGGATATTCAACGCATTAAGAGAGAAAATCGTAATATTGTTACGACAAAGGGCGCATGGGAGTATTTGAAAGGAACTGAATGGTATGATTTTGATGAACATTCTAAACAGTGGTCAGATGCAATCAGTTCAGAAGTTGGGCAAGTGGTTTATGCCCCCACTCCTGAAAGGATTGTTGGAGTGATAGATATTTTTAGAAGGACTGCATTTTATCTCAAGTCTGCAGAAGAGAATGATGGCATAAAACATCTTTCTGAAGTATTGTTAACGCTTCTTTCAGTTGGAATTACGGAAGGGGATTTCAGAGAAAAGACTGAAGCTTTGCAGATTTTTACGCCAATATTCAAACAAGCAAATACTGCCAGAGTTGCAACAGATGAAGAGTTTTGCAATTTTTTAATTGAACAGTATATTCCTTCTTTGGTGGATGATGAGTGTAAATATTATGTTGATGGTATTCAGAATAAACTGAATGTAGATACTGATTTTACTATGCTATACAATACAGAAAAAATACAAATGAAATTAATCAATCAATTCACACATACACATCTTAGAAGGGGAACTGACATTCATAACATCATCGATAATATTCTTAAGGCTCGTTTGGACCATCATTGGGAGTACAGGAAACTTGTTCTTGACAGGTATGTGCCTGAACGATTAAACCTTAAGCATTTTGGAGAAAGCTATGATGCAAAGTTTTTGTATGCAAGTTTAGTCAGTGAAGCTGGTGAAAGACTGCAATCAATGCAGGATAGAGTTAATGAGTTCACAGAATTTGAAAGTTCAGGGAACGAGGTAAAAAAGTTGTTGTTCGACAGTCCCGAATCTGTTAAATTCATCCGTTTTCTTCTTGGTGCTGAAAAAAGTTATGTGATGAAGCTGATAAGGCAGTATTTGAATAAAACATTTTAAAAACTGGCCTGTTTCAGTGGGGAATATGATTGAAACAACTGACTGGAAAGCGCTTGGACTGAAGTGCGGCATTGAGATACATCAGGAACTTGAAGGAAGAAAACTCTTCTGCCACTGCCCCACTTTGATACGAAAAGACCTGCCGCACAGAAAAACTTATCGAATGCTAAGAGCTGCGGCAGGCGAGTCAGGTCTTATAGATATTGCTGCCAAACAGGAAATGCAAAAACAGCGCGTGTTTGTGTATGAGAGCTATAATGACACTAATTGCATGGTTGAACTTGATGAAGAACCACCGCAGACGCTCAACTCTGATGCTTTGAGAACATCACTTTTGTTTTCTAAGATGGTTGGCGCAAGGTTTGTTGACGGCATCAAGTTCATGCGAAAGACTATTGTTGATGGATCAAACACTTCTGGCTTTCAAAGAACCGGGCTTGTTGCTATGAACGGCAAGCTCGCCACTTCGTTTGGCGATGTTGGCATTCACACAGTGATTCTTGAAGAGGATTCCGCACGCCACATATCAGATTCACCTGAAGAAGTCGTATTCTGTCTTGACAGGCTTGGCATTCCGCTGATTGAGGTTTGCACTGCTCCAGCCATCACGCACCCGAAACACGTCACTGAAGTCGCTGAAAAAATAGGTTTGCTGCTTAGGAGTACTGGTCAGGCAAAGCGCGGTCTTGGCACGATAAGACAGGATGTTAATGTTTCTATTGCACGCGGCACTCGTGTTGAAATCAAGGGAGCGCAAGATTTGAAGCTTCTCTCGGAGCTCGTGAAAGTTGAGGCTTTGCGACAGAAGAAATTACTTGAAATCAAAGATGTTCTGGCAAAAAGAAAAGTGAAAGAGCAAAAGCCCGCAATCATAAACGTGACAGGGGACCTTAGTCACACCGGTGCAAAAGTTATCAGGTCTGCGCTTGAAAACAAAGGGGTTGTTTTGGCTTGCAAAATTGCAGGATTTAATGGCATGTTCGGTGTTGAACTCCAGCCGGGAAAAAGGTTTGGCACAGAGTGTTCTGAACGGGCAAAGATTATTGCGAACGTTGGCGGCATTTTTCACAGCGACGAGCTTCCAAAGTATGGAATAACAGAACATGAAGTCAACAGCATCAAAGGCACGCTGCTTGTTGGTGTTGAAGATGGTTTTGTAATGGTTGCCGCACAACCTGAGCGGGCAAAGCGCGCAATTGAAGCAGTGATAGACAGAATAAATGAAGCACTAACAGGCATACCAAAGGAAGTTCGCAAGGCAAATGATGACGGCACAACAAGCTATCTGAGACCAATGCCCACTGCAGAAAGAATGTATCCTGAAACAGATGTTCCTTTGATTCCGCTTTCACAAGAGTTTGTTGATTCAATAAAACTGCCCGAGCTTATTGAACAAAGACAGGCGCGCTATGAAAAGCTTGGCTTGAGCAAAGATGTTGCTGAATTGGCTGCACGCTCGCAAGAATGGCAGACATTTGATGGTTTTATTATTAAATATACACAGTTGAAACCTGCATACGTGGCAGAAATATTTTTTGGCGCAGCACGCGCTGTAAAAACACAGTTCAATATCGATATCACTCCTTTGCCTGATGATTTTGATGCACTATTTGCGGCGCTTGCAGCAGAAAAAATCAGTAAAGAAAGTATTCTTGATATTTTAAAGGAAAACAAGCCAGTATCAGAAATAATTGATAACTTCATGATGATAAGCGATAAAGAGTTGGAAAACAAAATCAAAGAACTGGCAGCAAAAAACAAAAATGTTCCGCCAAATGCCTTAATTGGCATTGCAATGAAAGAACTAAGAGGAAAAGCTGCAGGAAGCAAGATTAGCGAGATGATAAGAAAGAATGTTCTATAGGGGTTATATTTATTTTTACACGTAGGTATTAATGCTATTTTGACACCCTGGGAATTTTCGGTACATCATGAACTACCCAACGCGCCCAGCCACAGTTGTAGTAGTTGTCATCAGCATTGACGATAATTATATCATTATAGTACTCGTAGTTATCAGGACCAGAATACTCCGTTCCATCAAGACCGACAGGCCGACACAAAACCATGTCTTTAGGACAACGCGATACCAACTCATCTTCAGTAATATCCCAAAGTGGTCCAGAATCATAACCATTCGAACGCAGGTATGCCGCATGCACTTCTGCTATTTTAGGATGGCCTGCAAGCGTAATTACTCTTGGGTTCATACTGTATGCCGAACCACTCTTTTTTTCTTTGACCGAAAACTCAAAAGAATTTTTCTTGAGCACTGGCACAACACGCTTATCACGCGCTGCAGTCTGCACTAAACCATCAATAAAAGCATCTGAACAGGGCTTTAATAATTCTTGTCCAACACTGTGCGTATCATACCAATCACGCACCAGTGCCAAACTACGCTTGTCATTTGGCAATTCAACAACACCACTTTTCCATCGTCCCTTTTGATCTCTGAACGACAGAACTACTGTACTCAAAACCTGATATTCGTGAGAATGATCAATACCCAAACCATCTTTTAAGTATCTTTTATCAAACGCATATCGCAAAATAAAACAATCGCCCAAACTTTGCAAAGGCACACCACGCTTAAGACCAGACTCAAAAGCACTAAGATGACTCATTCTTTCATAAGAACTTCGTGTAGCCTGCAATGTTTCATATACGGGAACTCCAGTTATAGTATAAGGAAATTTGTTAACAGTAAGTTCGATTGCCATAACTCAAATAAAAAGTGATTCATATTTAAACCTTCATATGTGAACCGCCAGAACACGTGAAGCAAACTCCTTTTCTTCTGCCAAACCTTCTTAAACATCTCCAATTAAACATTTGCAATGAAAGAATACATCAGAACCATTGCAGCAGAGCTTGGCTTTGACGTCGTGGGCTTCTGCACCCCAGAGATAGACGACAATATCAAGGAAGCTTATGAGTCTTGGGTGGCTTCCGGCATGAACGCTGGCATGGATTTCATGGCAAAGAATGCAGAAATTCGTGCTGACTTGAACAAGCTCCTGCCAGATGTGCAAAGTGTTATTGTTGTTGCACTTTCATATCTTAAAAATAGCCAGAGTGTGGTTCCACAAAACGGAAAAGGTATTGTTGCACGATATGCACAATCAAGAGATTACCACAAGATTTTCAAGAAAAAACTCATTGAGCTTGCAGAAAAGACAGAAGATTTTCTTGGCGAGACTGTTGTTGCATGCGACACAAAGCCGATTCTTGAAAGGTATTTTGCTTGGAAGGCAGGCGTTGGCTTTGTTGGCAAAAATTCTCTTTTGATAACCTGGAAGCACGGCTCTTTTGTTTTGCTTGGCACTGTTTTAACAACAGCGAAAATTAGTCCTGATAAGCCAGACTCAAGAGGCTGCGGCACATGCACAAAGTGCATTGACGCCTGCCCTACAAAAGCTATTGTTGCAGACAAAAGAATCGATGCAAGAAAATGCATTGCTTACTGGACAATTGAGCATAAAGGCAAATTCAACGAACAGACCGTTCCATTGCACAACAGGCTTTTTGGCTGCGACATCTGCCAGGAAGTATGTCCATGGAACCAGAAAGCACTGCTTGCAACATACAAAGAGTTTAAGGAGGAACGCGTTCCGCCACTGCTTGAGTTAAAGAATATTATAGAAATGAAAAAAGAAGCGTTTGTGCAAAAGTTCGCAGGCACTCCAATAATGCGTGCAGGTTTTGAAGGACTGAAAAGAAATGCTGAGCGGATTTTGGAAGAACAGCAGACAAGCATGCCTTAGAGTTCAAGTTTTCGTAATTCTGTTCTTCTTTGAAGTTCAGCTTCTGTCATCATGCGGAGTTTTGCTCTGCAGTTGTACGTGTTTCCCATGATTGCATAACCTTTCCATCCTTGTAGTGTTTCAAAAACGTCCACCGCTGCAGTCTTGCCTTCTTCATATTCATCAAGCAGTTGCTTTATTCTGTTCCATATCTTTCTTACATTTCGTTGTCTGGGAAGTTTGTGATGGTAAAAAACGCGGAATCCAAGCCAGCTGATTCCACAACGTAATGGAATGATTTTACATTTGGTTGGGTGAAGTTCAAGTTTGAGTGCTGCAAGAAATTCTTTGATTTTAAATTCATATTCTTGAAGTACACTTTTGTGCCGATGAAGAATTACGAAGTCATCAACATATCTGATATAGTATTTTGATTTAAGCGTATGCTTTACAAACTGGTCAAGTTCGTTCAAATAAATGTTTGCAAAGAATTGGCTTGTCCAGTTGCCTAAGGGCATTCCTTTTCTTGGCGTGCCAGAATTATAGTGGTTGAGGATTGTTTGTACCAGCCAAATGACATCTTTGTCTTTGATGTAACGGGACATAATGTTCAATAAACAATTGTGATCAACGGTATCAAAATAGTGTTGGATGTCTGCCTTTAACGCAAAAGCGCACACATCATTTGCATTTGAAGTTTCTGGAACTTTTTTTCCATTGGTTGTTACTTTGCAAATGAATGAGTCAAGACGTTGTAGTGCGGCTGAAGTTCCTTTGTCCTTTCTGCTTGCATAACTGTCATAAATGAATTTTGGCTCAAAAATAGATTGTAACACATTAACAAGCGCATGGTGAACAACGCGATCGCGGAAGTTACTCACACAAATGGTGCGTGTCTTTGGATCGCGAAGAACAAATGTTTCCAACGGTTTTGGTTTGTACGTTTTTGTGCGTAATTCTTTTAGGAGCGTGCACAAGTGCAAGCGCCAGTGTTCTTCAAATTTTTGGACAACAGTGTTCGTGGATTTGTGATGCTTTGCTTTCTCGTATGCGCTGAAAAGATTGTCAAAAGAACAGAGTGTGGTCCAAAGATTTTTGTAAGTTTTCATTTGAAGTCCTGCAATGGGGAGGATGCCATTCCACGAGCCGACCTGTTGTTGTCGTTGGCATTGATGTTGAAGTTGTTGTCGTTGCAGCCAAGCACCAACACCCGCTCAGTAGCCCTGCACACCCTTTGATCTGCCACTGCCATTCCAAGACGTTCACCAAAAATCTCGAGTTCACTGCGTTCACTCAGAGATTTTTTAAAATTCTGAGCAAGCGCGTGGTAATCGAATTTTTAATGGTTACCAGTTGTCATGGCTGTATTTTATGGCAATGCAACCTTTAGATTGACTCTTGCCGTGATGGCAGGACGTGTGGTCGCCTCCCTTGAGCCTTGACGCATTGGGTTGCGTTATTCAGCCATTGCAGGGAGAAAAGAAAGGAAATGATGTGCGCTTAAATATTTTGTGAACTTTCATTTGTTGCAAATAAATGTGGCAATTAGGATTTTGTTTCATATTTTTTGCGCACGACGGGCGACCGCCCCACGAGCCGACCTGCCGATGCCGCTGGCATTGACGTAGAAGTCGCCGCCGCTGCAGCCAAGCACCAACACCCGCTCAGTATTTTGTGAAGGTCTTGTGTTTAAGCGCCAAAAATATGGAGATTTGCCTGTCAACCATTCATAGCATTTCTTGAGTTCTGAAAGGTCTTGC
>JACQIC010000087.1 GCA_016198725.1 Candidatus Aenigmatarchaeota archaeon
CATGCTCCTCGCTTCGCCAGGAGCGTGGAAAAATGACCTGAGCGAAAGCTCAGGCGTGACTGTCCCACAAGAAAAAGAATGAACAGCGCTTTCTTAAAAGACATCAAGCGCCACAAACTACACTACTTCGGGGAAGTCTGGAATGTACTGCAATGTTTCATCTTCTTCACAGGTAACACTTACTTTACCCCAACAGTCGAGCTTCTCCAACAGTCGCATAAGTCTCACACCACTGAACTGTTTTTAAACATTCGTGTCTTTGCAGGTCAATCAAACCCTGCCCAATCGTTTCTTTCATTGACTGGCACTGGTTTGGGCGCAGTCTGTCCGTCTAATGACGTGACGTCAAGGAACATGTTTATTTCGCGTTCAATGTTTCTCAGCAGAGGTTCGTCAACACTTGTCATGAAGCTTATTGCTTGTCCGCTATTGCCTGCCCTGCCTGTTCTTCCAATCCTGTGAATGTAGTCTTTAGGGTTTCTGGGCAGGTCGTAATTGAAAACGTGCGACACGCCATCAATGTGTAATCCGCGTGCGGCAACATCTGTTGCTACAAGAAGTGTGAACCTTCCCTGCTTGAAATCGTCTATGACTCTTTGTCTCTTGTTCTGGCTTAGTCCTGAATGAATTGACATTGCCCTAACTCCACGACGATAAAGAAGATTGCCTAATGATTCTGCCCAGTTTTTTGTGTTGCAGAAAACTATTCCTTTTGTTACGTTTTCTGCACGCAAAAGCGTCAGAAGAGCAGAAAGCTTTTGGCTTCTGTCCAGCCCAATGCACCTTTGGGAGATTGTTTTGACTGTTATCTCATCCTGCCCAAGCAAAAGCGTTTTTGGCTCACGCATGAACGCTCTGCTAATCTTGACAATTTCAGGCGGCATCGTTGCAGAGAACAGCATCATTTGTTTTTTTTGCGGCTGTTCTGATATGATTTTCTTAACATCATCAATAAAACCCATGTCGAGCATTCTGTCTGCTTCATCAAGGACTGAAAATGAAACTTTTGAAAGATCCAGCTCTCCTCTGGATAAAATGTCTAAAATGCGTCCAGGCGTGCCAATCACTATGTCAACACCACTTCTCAATGCATCTATCTGCGGGTTAATGCCAACGCCGCCGTAAAGTATTGCGACACGCACATTTCTGTCAAGCTTTCGGCAGTCTTTGAATATTTGCACTGCAAGCTCGCGAGTTGGCGTCAAGACAAGCGCTTCAGGAGCCATGCTTGAACGCGTTAAGTTCATCAGTATGGGAATCAGAAAAGCAAGTGTTTTTCCACTGCCTGTTTTTGACCTGACGATAACGTCACTTCCTTGAAGCACAAGTGGAAGCGCTTTCTCCTGCACCTCTGTCGGAGTTGTAATCTGCTGTTTTTCCAGCGATAATACTATATCTTTTGGCATGCTCATTTCACTAAATTTCATTTTTTTCTCCCAGAAACCAGCATGTTTGCAACCTTGGTTTCATATTGACAAAAAAGATAGAACCAAAGAAGCTGTTGCAAAACCTCTTACCAAACAGGCACTTATTTGCCGTTTGCTACCTTTCTTGCCTCTATAAACCAGTAAATGGAAGGTCTTTTTAAACCTGATGGTTGGCAACATTTATTATATCTCTTATATTTTTAGTGATTTGGTGACAAAGTGACATTCCAAAAACCCAAAGGAACAGAAGATTTCCTGCCAAAAGAAATGGCAGAGCGGAAAGCAGTGTTTAGCATACTGCAAGGTGCGTCAAAAAAATTTGGATTCAATGAAGTTGACGTGCCAGTGGTTGAAACACAGAAACTTTTGACGGCGAAATCAGGACAAGAAATACTCCAACAATTGTTTACAATTGAAAAAAAAGGAGAAGGAGAAGAACTTGCATTAAGGTTTGACCTGACCGTTCCAATGACACGCTTGTTCATTGAACAGCAACGCACATTGCCAAAACCAGTAAAGTGGTTTGCCATTCAAAAAAACTGGCGTTATGAAGCGCCGCAAAAAGGACGGTTGAGAGAGTTTTTCCAGTGGAGTGTTGAGTTGTTTGGCAGCGACAAACCAGAAGCCGATGCGGAAATAATAAACTTGGCACTGCAAGGACTCTTTGAACTTGGGCTGAAAAAAGAAGATTTTGTCGTGCAACTAAACAACCGGAAATTACTCGAAGGAATGTTGTCAAACATTATTGGCAAATTTTCGCTCGAAGAAATTACAAGAGTGATTGACAAGTCTTCCAAAATAACTTTGCAGGAATTCAAAAAAGAACTTGCAGGACTTGGATTGGACAATGACTGTGCTGACAAAATTGTGAAAATCAGCCAGATAAAAATGCCGCCTGCACAGGCATTTGCGAAAGTTGAACAATTCAATTTAACCGAGCAGGCAAAACAAGGACTGCAGGAACTGAAAAACATATGCGCATTACTGCTCGGCGCCAATGTGGTAATTAATCTTTCAATCGCACGCGGCCTTGCGTATTACACTGGAATGGTATTTGAAATATTCGATGCAAAAGGGAAATTCAGAGCAATAGCCGGAGGAGGGAGGTACGACCTGCTTGTGCAGATATTTGGCGGAGAAAAAACACCAGCAGTAGGGTTTGGAATGGGGTACGCTACACTCCGGCTGCTATTGGACGACAGAGGAGTTTTGCCGAAAACAGACTCAGGACCTGATTTTTTTGTTGCTCCCGTATCAGAAAAAGAACTGACAAAAGCTTTGGAAATCGCCAATCAGTTGCGGACAAAGTACACTGTGAGCATTGACTTGCTGCGCCGAAAAATAAGCAAACAGTTTGATTACGCAAACAGCATAGGCGCAAAGAAAGTAATTGTAATCGGAGAAAATGAAGTAAAAAAAGGCTCTCTTAAAATAAAAGATATGAAGACTGGACAGGAGACAGAACTAACGGTAGAGCAGTTATAATAGAGCAGTTATTATAAAGTGAATAAGTTGATTAAGCTCTTGTCGTATAACTTTTTTGCGCCTGATTTTTGCTTATTCTTTCGTTCCAAAAAGATGGCAACTGTACAGAAATCAAACCTTCAAAATCCGCATCAAACACGTATGCATGCGACTTCCTCTCATTCGGCGCAAGCTTCTTAAAGTGGTCAGCCACTTTTTCATACAGTTTTTTCATCACAGGTCTTTCCATTTCTGACTGCAAAAGCGAACCTTCCTTTAGCAGAATGGTGTCGCAAAGGTTCAGAACATTCTTGTCGAGCATACCTGTGTTTTGAGTTACGAGCAGCAAAGTAAGGTCTTTGTGGCGCGCAATCGCAAGCAGTTCACCAAGCGCCTTGTTCTTTTTACTCATTGCATTTCTTGACGAGAATGAAACAGCGCCTTCATCAACAAGCACAACACCGCCATTCCTAATTTCATTCAAGTCTTCAACAGAGTCAATCCATGCAGGCAGAACATCCTGCTGAACACCCAAAACAAAACATGGGCGGCGTGTTTTTGCATTTATGTTTTCCATCAAACGAAAGCCAAGAGTTGATTTTCCAGAGCCGCGTCTGCCACAAATAGAAATGATAAGAGAGTCATTCATTAATCTTGATAAGAAGATTTCAAAGTTTCCGCCAACCACATCCTTGACCAAAACATCAGATATTTGTGCCGGCACAGCAAGCTTTTTGGCAACATGCTGCTGAACGCCTTTTCTTGCTTCATTTGATCTGGAAGCAAACCATTTGACAGAATAGGATAGCTGAAGCGAAATATTTTTGACAAGCCACCATAAAGCAATGAATGCATATTTGACAAGCCACCAAACTGGCATAAAAATCTTCAGCAATACAGGTTTTTTCCGCACCATGCCGTTTAAAGAGACAAGTAATATAAAAAGTAAATGGAAGACATACGTAAAGCATAGAAATGTTATGTCTTCCAAACTGTAGTTGAGGAAAATTATACGACAAGAGATTAATAATGGTATAAAATAGTAATCTCTTGTGGATATATGAGCGGAATATAAAACATACGAAAATTAAGTTCCGCTCCTATAATATGCGAGACTATTGTCCTCAACTAAAGTTTCATTACCTTTAAAATACCTGCCTTATTCACATCATGATATGAACTCAGAACACTACGAAACACTGCCCTGCAACATCTGCAACAATAAAGACTTCTCAGTCGTTTATCCTGCGCTTCAAATCGAAAACGACGATCCAGTGAAGCGTTTCAAAAGTTCAGGCGATGAACCAAGCAAAGACCAGACAGTAAAATGCAGTTCTTGCGGGCTGGTGTACGTTAATCCACAACTAAAACAAGAGCACATCATGGGAGGCTACACTGAAGGAAGTGATGAACGGTTCGTGTCACAGGCAAAAGGAAGAGAACTGACGTTTGACCGGCAGCTGCGCTTTATTGAAAAGCATCATCCTCAGAAAGGAAAAATTCTTGATATAGGCACGGCAGGAGGAAGTTTTCTCGGAGTTGCGAAAAGACGCGGCTGGGATGTTGTCGGAATTGAGCCAAACAAATGGCTGTGCGATTGGGGTAGAAAAAATTATGGCATTGACATAAAACAAGGAACGCTTTTTGACCACAAGTTTCCAGACAACCATTTTGACTGCGTTACTTTGTTTGATGTTTTGGAGCACGTGCCAGACCCAACAAAAGTTCTTGCAGAAATTAACAGAATACTAAAACCCGACGGGCTGTTAGCGGTCAACTATCCTGATTTTGATTCATTCTGGAGCAAACTACTTAAAAGAAAATGGGTATTCATTCTGACAGTACACTTGTTTTATTTCACTCCTGATACTATTACAAAAATTCTTCACAAAACCGGCTACGAGCCATTTGTGATAAAAAAACACTGGCAAACTCTGGCTTTCGGATATCTCGCAAGCAGATTTGAGCCATACAGCAAACTCATTGCAAAAATTGCAACAAGACTTGTTGGAATGCTCGGCATGAATGACTGGCAGATACCTTACTGGCTTGGGCAAACACTCGTGCTGGCAAGGAAAAAGTAAACAATAAATTCATCTGGTTTAAATATATCTTACTTTCAAACTTGGTATGCGCGTCACTTTAATCAACCCAAACATCGTAACACAAAAAGGTGACTTTTTCTCTTCAGGCGTGCCATACATGCCTGTCAGCCTTGCTTATCTTGCTGGTGTTTTGATGAAGAAGAATGATGTGCAGATTATAGATGCATTTGGTGAAGCACCTCAAAAAATGCATGTTAAAGGCGATTATTTTATTCAAGGATTGACAATCCAAGAGATTCTTTCAAAAGTAAAAAATGACACTGAACATTTTTTTACTTACGCTGGCCAGGTTGTCAGCCATACTGTGCATTTAGACATCATCAAAGCACTGCGCAAACAGTTTCCTGCAACACCAATAACTGTTGTTGAAAACACGCAAAGTGTTGTCGCGTATGCGCTGACAAAAGTCGCCGAGGATTTTTTCTCGGCAGGAGCAACTTACATAATAACAGGTGAGGCAGAACCGTGCGCAGAACTTCTTTTGACAGGCACAACTCCTGAAAAAATAGACGGGCTTGTTTTCAGAAAAAATAATCAGATAATAAGAAACAAAAAAATATCATATCTGTCGAGTGAAGAACTTGACAAGCTTCCTTTTCCTGCATGGGAACTGTTCCCAGTGCAGAATTATTGGAAACTTGGTTATGCTCACGGACCATTAACTGAGAAGAGATATCTTAGTATTCTTACTAGTAGAGGATGCGGGCTGTTGTGCAATTTCTGCGTTGTGCCTGAAACAAATGAAGGAAAGTGGCGCTCGAGAAGTGCAAAAAACGTTGTTGACGAAATTGAACACTGGGTTAAAATGTTTGACGTGCACGAATTTCACATTCAAGACCTCAACCCCACAACTTATAAAGGCAGAATTGCAGAAATGTCGCGAATTATTCTTGAACGAAAACTTCACGTGAACTGGAAGTTTGTTGCCGGAACAAAAATAGAAACATTGGACAAAGAAACAATAACACTTGCCGCCAAAGCAGGATGCAGTTATGTCTCATTGTCGCCAGAAAGCGGTTCTCCGCGTGTGCTAAAGCTGATGAAAAAATCATTTGTGCACAAGTACGGGTTAGAAATGGTCCGACACATGCACAATCTTGGCGTAACATCACAGGCGTGCTTTGTTCTCGGCTTCCCAGGAGAGACTGATGAAGATTTGGAAATGAGCGTTGATTATTGCAAACAACTTGCAAAAACAGGCGTTGATGAACTTGCTTTATTCATAATGACTCCCATTCCAGGAAGTGCCACATATGGAACTTCCGGACTCACAAACTTTGAAAGACTTGACCAGCTCACTTTCTCCCCAACATGGAGGTCAGATTATTGCAAGCTTCAGAGACTCAGATGGAAGATTTATACACGATTCTTTTTCTGGAAGCTAATACACCATCCAATAAAACTGTTGAAACAGCCATTCCATGTTTTATCTGGAAGATTCCACACAAAAATGGAGCAGACAGTATTTCATGCAATCAAATTATGGTGGATGAGCAGAACAGCCAAGCAGTTGTGAATCAATGCAAATATTCCGGCACAGAATATTGCTCAAATTCCTGAAGCAGTGGTTTGCCATGAATCAGTCTTGAGAACGCTTCTGCTTCCATCTTAGCGCCAGTCAGAGCATTATGCGGCTTAGGTTCTCGCGGAAGTACGACATATTGAAGTGTGTCATCTACTTTTTGCCCAAATTTTTTTATTTTGTCTGCAGGCAGTTTTCTCTGTATTTGGTGTGCATAACACAGTGCCCGCACATCAATTGTAACAAGCGGCGGTCTCCAATGTATGTTGTATTTTTCTGCGCTTTGTTTTAGGAATTTTACATCAAAATCAGGATTTCCACCGCCAACAATATCATCGCCAGCCCATGTTAGAAATTCTTTCATTATTGTTTCAAGTGTTTTCTTTTTTGGGTTTACTATTTCGCTTATGCAGAAACCATTAACGCTAAGCGCGTCAAGACTTACTCCTGCACCAGTCCATATTCTGCACTCTCCATAAAACTGTCTTAACGGAGTTTCATAATCAATAGCGCCAATACTCACGACAGAATGCTTTTTGGGGTCAGTTCCAGTTGTTTCAACATCAACTACAAGCATAGGAGTGGAATTCACAACATATTTATAACTCTTGCCGTGTTTTCGTCAAGATGGCAACAGTCATACTTGGTGGTGGAATTACAGGCTTGGGAGCGGGCTATTTTCTAAGCAAGGCAGGCGAGAGCATTACTGTCATAGAGAAACGTGACAGTATTGGCGGAATGGCTGCAAGCTTCAAACACAAGGATTTCACGTTTGATGTTGGACCGCACAAGCTGTACTCGACAATTCCAGGAATAATGAATGTGTATAAGGAATTGCTTGGAGACGATTGTGTTGTTGTTAAAAAGAAAAACAGCCTGCGCCTTTGCGGCAGATACTTTTCGTTTCCAATAAAGCCATTGCAGTTTATCATAAGATTTCCCAAAATCAAGGCAATAAGCTGCAGCTTTAGTTATTTGCTGACATTAATGAATAAAAAAACAGACATCATTAATTATGAGGATTATTTTCTTTCAGGTTTTGGAAACGCCGCCTATAAGCTTTTGTTTGAAAACTTTTGCTGGAAAGTCTGGGGAGACCCTAAAAAAATCAGTGCAGAACTGGCAAAGCGAAGAATTCCTGTGCCAAACATAACAGAACTTGTGAAAAACATGCTTGTTAAAAAACAAAAGCCCGAATTCAGCGCAGATACTTTTTATTACCCTAAAAAAGGAGTTGGCGAAGTCTGTGAAAAACTTGCAGAAAATATTCTAAAAAATGGCAGCATATCGTATGGCTGCCAGCCAAGCAAAATTATGGTTGAGAATGGAAAGATAACAAAGATTGAAATTAAAAAAAACATAGGCAAGGAATTATTGAAAAATCCCAAAAATGTAATCAGCACTCTTTACCTCCAAGACGTTCTCCCTCTTTTTGAGCCTTCGCCGCCACAGCACATTCTTGACGCCGCGCAGGCGCTCAAGTACAGAAGTTTGATAATTTTTTATATTATTATCAACAAGCCAAAAGTTTTGGATGACCACTGGATATTTTTCCCTGAAAAAGATTTTATTTTTAACAGAGTGAGTGAGCAGAAAAACTTCTGCAAAGACATCGCTCCTGAGAATAAAACCGTTCTTACTGCTGAAATAAGTTGTGATGCAGAAGACTACTTTTTTTCTCTGCCGCAAGAAGAACTTGCAAGCCTTGTGATGGGCGACCTTGAAAAGGCAGGACTGATATCAAGAAATGATGCTGCAGAAAGTCACGTGATTAAAATAGAAAAAATGTATCCAGTATATGATTTGTCATACAAGAAAAACCTGCAGGTTGTTTTGGACTGGCTGAACTCCATATCAAACTTTTACACCATTGGCAGGCAAGGATTGTTTGCATACACCAACACAGACCACAGCATAGATATGGCGCAAAAGCTTGCAGAACACATAATTAAAAACAAAACAAGAGATGACTGGAATTACACAATAAAATACTTTGATTCATACAAAATTGTTGACTAAAATACAAAATTGTTGAATAAATCTTCTCCTTTTCACGCACCCAGCGCCCCTTCACTTAATCCTTTTCTTTGGACTATGCTCCTGATTATTTTGTCCTGCAGTTCTGAAGGCGCTTTTTCAAACATCTGGTCTGACAATGCAGAAGTGCCTCTTCCGCCTGTTGCTGAACGCAAATCACTGCTCCAGCCAAGCATTTCAGCAACTGGCAATTTTGCCTTAACTATTGTAAGATTGTTTTCCTGCGTCATTTCAAGAACTGCACCCCGCTTGTTCATCACAAGCTTTGTTATGTCACCGGTGTACTCAATAGGAGCGTCAATAACGTGAATTTGCATTGGTTCATAAATTACCGGACCCGCATCCATAAATGCCAGTTTTATAGCTTCACGACCGCACGGGTACATCTGCGCAGGACCTCTGTGAATCGCGTCCTCGTGAAGTTTGGCGTCAACAAGCGTGACCTTCAAACCAATGCAAGGCTCTCTGGCCAAAGGCCCTTCGTCCATGACTTGCTCAAATGAATCAAGAACAAGCTCCATTGCTTCAACAAGCTGAATGTTGCCTTTTGTTCCATCAATAAAAAGACTGCCTTTGTAAATATCCTTGATGCTGAATGCATCATCACTCTTCCAGCCAATAGCAACAAGCTTGTCTCTCAAAGCCAAATCTTTCTTCTTTGTTCTGCCTTCCAAAAGCTCGCCAGACTTCACCAACTCCCTAACTGCAGGTTCAAGAGGTTCGACAATAACGTACAATTTGTTGTGCTTATTAGGAGACTTGCCTTCCCACTCTTTGCTTTTCTTAGTGACAGTTTCACGATAAACAACAATTGGAGAAGAAGTCTTAATCTGAACACCCTTTTCAGTAACTATCCTGTTCTCAATAATTTCAAGATGCAATTCACCCATGCCGTGAATCAAGTTCTCACCAGTCTCCTGATTGATTTCAATCTTGACAGACGGATCCTCTTTGGCAACCTTGCGCAGCACTTCAACAAGCTTCGACAAGTCCTGAGGCTTCTCAGGCTTGATAGCTTTTGAAATGACAGGCTCAAAAATATGCTTCAATTCCTCAAACGGATGCTCAGGCTGGTCAGTAATAGTCTCGCCTGCAAAGCTCGCAACTCCTGCTATCGCAAGAACATTTCCTGCAGGCACTTCTTCCATAATCTCAGTTTTGATACCCTTATACATGAATACCTGCGCCACGCGGGAAGACTGCTTGCCTCTGTTCAAGTACACTGTCATTCCATTACGCATAGTGCCGCTGTACAGCCTGCCGGCAGCAATTTCCCTGCCTGATTTTGGCTCAATAAGAATCCTCGTGATAATAAACCCAAGTTTACCTTTTGCATTACAGTTCATCAAATCCTGCCCAAATTC
Organism: Candidatus Aenigmatarchaeota archaeon; assembly: GCA_016198725.1. Lineage (GTDB taxonomy): Archaea > Nanobdellota > Nanobdellia > Woesearchaeales > ARS49 > JACQIC01. The sequence continues at coordinate 9,920 of JACQIC010000087.1, forward strand.
AGACTCAAGCTCTCCACGCCAGATTTTTGGAATTCGGTACTTTTGCGCCTCAATAGGATTTGGCAAATGCTTAATCGCCATGTCAAGAATAACTTCGTGCAAAGGCGCATTTTTCCAAATCCACTCCTGACGCTCTGCCTCAGTCATATCATACAGTTTAAGAATGTCCTTCATAGACACGCCACGTTTTTTCATGAATGGCAATGAAAGCGCCCAGTTATCACGCGCAGAACCAAATGCAACTGAGCCATCCATTATGTTTACTTTCCATTTTTGTTTCCAATCAGTTTCTGCAATTTGTTCAACAAGCCGATTAAATTCAAGAATGATTTTCATAAAACGCTCCTGAATCTGCTCAGGAGTATACTGCATCTCTTTAATAAGGCGGTCAACTTTGTTAATGAATAAAACCGGCTTCACCCTCTCCCTCAATGCCTGCTTAAGAACAGTTTCAGTCTGAGGCATTATCCCTTCAGAAGCACACACGAGAACAACAGTGCCATCAATAGCGCGCATTGCACGCGTAACATTTCCGCCAAAATCAATATGACCCGGCGTATCAATCAAATTAATGAGAAATTCCTGCCCTTCAAACGTGTGAACCATAGACACGTTTGCCGCATCAACAGTCATCAGTCTTTCCTGCTCATCCTGATGCTGCCACGTCATCATTCCCGTATCAAGATCTCCTGCGTTTTTCTCTGACATCAGGCCAGCAGCTGCAAGAAGATTATCTGTGAACGCTGTTTTACCATGATGTATGTGCGCGCTTGTCGCAATATTACGAATGTTAGTCTGACTTTGTGACAGCCGTTTTATTTTTTCCGCAGTTGCTTCGCTTTCTCCCATAAGCCACCCGACTTAAATTACGTGCACGTCATGCACTGTCTTATAACCGTGCAATTCATTTTCATTAAACCACAAATGCACTTCATATTTGGCATCTTCTTTATTTGCTGATGCGTGAATAAGATTTCTGACAATCGTCTTCTTCTGGTCTGCATAACTAAAGCATACGTGTGCATAGTCACCTCGAATTGTTCCTGGAAGCGCCGCTTTCGGCTCTGTTGCGCCAACTATCTTCCTCACTATCTCAACTGCTTCCACTCCTTCGAGAGTTATGGCAACCACCGGCCCTTCCTGCAAAAATTTAACCATGTTTTTTCTCACTTCCTCACCACGCCTTTTTGCAAGGTCTTCAGTATAATGTTTAAGCGCAAACGTCTCATCCACCCAAACAAGTTTCATTCCAACAATTTTCAAACCCGCTCTTTCAAACCTTGCAGTAATTTCTCCAACCAAAGAGCGTTGTACAGCATCAGGCTTTAACAAAACAAGCGTCCGCTCAATCATTCCTTAACCTCACCAGCGCCAGCTTTGCTTTGTTTTTTCTCCCTTGCAAATGCACCTGTCCAGCGCACATGCCTTGGCTCCCTTCCAAGCTTCATCATATTCTTATCACACTTTGAAGAACAAAAAAACAAAATCTTGCCATCATTCTTGACCAGCATAGTACCAGTACCGCGGTCAATAGTTTCCCTGCAAAAAGAACAGCGCGCCATAATCCACCTCTACCCTTACGTCTGGCCTCTTCCAGCCTTGTTCAATGGTCGTGCTTCAAATTCAGTTTCTCGAAGCATCAAAATATCATCCTTCTGCACAGGACCTTTAACGTTCCTGCGCATTACTTTGTCCTTATCACGCCCGTCAAGAACCCTACACCTCACCTGCACTGCTTCACCCCTAGTGCCTGTCCGCCCAATAATCTCCTCAATACGGGCAGGCGTCGCAGGCAAAAACCTGACTGCACCCGCAGCAACTTGCGCTGACTCGCCTTCCTTCTTGTCGCGCTTCATCACAGGACGCACAGGCTTTTTATCTTCAGACATCTTATGCACCCAATTCTTCCTTTATTTCCTTAATCAAATTCTTAGCATCACCCTCAGCAATCACTGCAACAGCAGTTGTAGGAACCGCAAGACCTGCAGCAGCGCCAAGCTCCTCACGTGATTTTACCTCAACACAAGGAATACCTTTTTCCTTAGCGAGCAACGGCAAATGCATAACAATTTCCTTAGGCGAAACATCAGCAGCAAACGCAACAAGCTTTGCAGTCTGACGCTCCAAACTCTTCGTAACCTCATTAGCGCCCTTCCTGATACTGCCGCCTGAATTACGCGCAACCTCAATTGCCTCAAGCACTCTGCTAGCAACATCTTCAGCCATAATATTAACCTCCTGTCCGAATCAGCATCCTTGTTCAGGCTAATGCCCTCATTAGTCATCGGATACTAAAGGAATAAGGGTGGTATTTATAAACCTAACCTTCTTGCCGCAATCAATGCCAAACAAACTTGTCATACTCATAAGAGATGATTTGAAACTGACAAAAGGAAAAATGGCCGCGCAAGCAGCACACGCAGCAGTAGATTGCGCGTTGACGGCAGACAAAAAATTACTTGATGAATGGCTTGACGAAGGCGCGAAAAAAGTCGTGCTCAAAACTGCAGACCTGAAAGAACTGCTGAAATACAAAGAACTTGCAAAAAAAGCAGGACTCAACCATGCATTGATAACTGATGCAGGACACACACAAGTGCCTGCCGGAACAACAACAGTCCTTGGAATAGGACCTGATGAAGAAAAAAGAATAGATTCTATCACAGGAAATTTGAAGCTGATTTCATAAAAAATCTCGAGTTCGCCTTCGGCTCACACGAGATTTTCAAATGCTACGGGAGGTAATGCTACTGAGAGTTTAGCTTCGAAGAATTGAATTTTCGCGTATGAGCGAGGCGAAGCCGAGCGAATACAGAAAATTATTAAGTAAACTTTATAAACAACACACTTTCATTCTACGCTATGCCAGGAATAAAAGTCGTAATCGGGCTCAAAAATGGCTTGTGCGTTCAACGCGAGCTCTCAGAAGAACAGTCAAAAAACTTGTGGGCGAAAAAAATAGGCGACAACATAGACGGCACAATCCTCGGACTATCAGGATATGAATTTTCAATAACCGGCGGAAGCGACGACTGCGGATTCCCAATGCGAAAAGACGTTGCAGGACCAAACAGGCGAAGAATACTTGCAGTCAAAGGAATAGGACTAAAACAAAAAGCGCCAGGAATACGCGTAAGAAAAACAGTAGCAGGAAATACAATCCATCCGAAAATTCATCAAGTAAATTTAAAAGTTCTCAAAGAAGGCGCTGAAAAATTAGAGCCGCCAAAGAAAGAAGAAGCTGCAAAGCCGGCTGCATAAACTATCTGCTATTGTTCATAAACTTTTCAGAGTTCGCAGGCGCACTCAGGAAAAGTTTGGGATTATTCTGAAAGCTAATGAGTATAAATACATTTTATTCTGTGCCGTGGAAACATTTTTAATATATGACTGCCACATAATAAATTATAAGTAATTATATGACTGACACTACAACGATTCAACTGACAAAGAATGTTCTTGAAGTGCTGAACTGGGCAAAGGAGTACCCGAGACAAACTTACAATGAACTCGTAAAAAAAATGGCAGAAATTTTTGTGTACGTCAAAAAAAGAAATCAGTGTGATGAGTTCCTCCACAAAATACAACAGCCAAAAATGAAGGAATTATGGAATGATCCTTCAGATGAGGCATGGGAATGTGTATAGATTAGGGTATGTTCTTTTTGAAGAATATGGAAACGTTGTTGTGGCAGGAATTACAAGCAACGCAGAAATGAAAGGAATTCCATTAACAAAAAAAGATGGTGCAGTAAAAGACAGCGTTATCAAACTTAATTATATTTTTACAGTCTCTGAAAACATGATAAAGAAAACCTTGTTTTACTTATCCAAAGAGAAGAAAGAACGCATTGTAAAAGAACTAGTAGAGAAACTCACAAAATAATATTCTCCAACTCACTCACTTGACGCACATCTTTAATTGCGGATAAATCAAGATTGTACGCGAGGCCTTTTTGCCTGAGCTCAGTCATCTTTGAAAAGAAATCAAGATGATTTGAACCTCTGGATTCAAGTGCACGAACGACATCTAGCTCATTAACAATAAATGTCTGCTCTGCCGAAAATGGACGTCCGAACATTTTGAATTCCACAGATGAAAACCCGCGATATGTCTGATTATGTAAGCCCACTTTTTGCCCAAAATATTCTCCTGTAAATGAATCATTATCAAGTTGTTGCACATTTGTAATGTGTTTTTTTAGCGTATCCGTTGCCTGATTTGAAATATTAACCATGCGTGCCTGTTCACTTTCACTATCTGCTTCCATGTGCAGCCCAACACTCCACAATTCAACAGGAACAAAAGATGGAACTTCATTAAGAATTAACCGGATTTGTTCTATGCGATGTTCATCGATGCCTTCAAAAGAACTTTTTTCTTGTACAGGAACAGTGTATGGGCCTTCAACTTCAGAACATTTCAGGTAATCAAAGCCAACGCCCATAACGGGAGAGTCACCATTAAAACCATAAACACTTTTTCTTGCAAAATAGATGACATAATTTTCCCACGTCATGTCTGGCGATGGCACAAAACAATTTTTACCATCAATGTCTGCCTGCTTATACACTTTCTTGAAGCTCATACTACCCTCACTGTTTGACTGCATACAATATTTGTTCTTTTAGGACTCACAAAATCGTTGTGCAGAGCAATGATTTCTTCCAAAACTTGCTTTCCATCATTACCTATCTGTGCTAACGCTTTTTTTGTCAGTACCAGATAACACGTAGAAAGTGTTAGCACTTCTTGTTTTTTTAAATATGTTAAAACATCCAAAACGAGACTTTTGAAATCTACTGGGCGGGAAATCACTTGATACACCTCAGAATAAGCACCAGTATCGTCAGCTTCGTCGCCGATACTATGTGCCAATGAGAAATGTAACTGTTGATCGCACGCATGGTGAAAAGACCAATAATCCTTACCAATGCAATCCAGATGTAATTTTTGTTTATCCATTATTCGCCTCCCGCAAGACAGTCTTCCAATTACAGGGAAGCACTTTGAAATCTTCCAATGCCTTCAAAACATCATACTCGCCATCGACAGGAAAATATCTTTTTTCATAAACTTTGGACTCGATGCCTTGTTCATTTTTTGCTTTTACATACTCCAAAGATGGTTCATCATGATAAAAGTCAGACATCATTCGCACTGAAAAAGGAATTTTGAAATATCTCAACACTCGCGTAACTAAGTCGCCACCATCATAAAGGCGGGCTCGTTTTTCAACCTCCTCGTTTATCGTCATATTGTCATTAGAATAGCTTAACGTAACATGCCAAGTAGCTGTTTTGTCTTCTATCGCCATATCTTCTGCAAACAAATGCAATCTTTAAATACAATTCCATACATTTCACTCTCTACTGGGGTGAAAAATGATTGAAGAACTGCAACGATTGGGGTTGTCATATTATGAAAGCAAAGCGCTTGCAGTATTGTTGAAAAAAACGCTTACTGCAAAAGAGCTAAGTGATGAAGCAGACATTCCTGCTGGCAAGACGTATTCTGTTATTATTTCACTGCAAAAAAAGAATTTGGTGCAGGCGACGACCACACGGCCGAAAAAGTTTTTTGTGCAACAGGCATCATCTGTTTTGCAAGAATTAATTTCTAAAAAGCAAGAAGAAGTTCAGAATCTTCTTACTCTCGTCCGCACAACAGCAACAGAAATCGACAAAAGCAAACTGCAACCGACACCATTCTTTGACATCGGCACAACAGTTGAGGACAACAAAAGAATACAGTTGCGAACTTTTACAGAAGCGCAAAATGAAGTCAGTCAAATTATTAATGTTCACCACAAGCCGCAGTCCAACAGGAAAAGCAAAACTGTGTGGGAAAAAGAAATTGTCAGTGCAGTAAAACGAGGAGTTGTTTTTCGTGCTATTTATCCAGCAAATACAGTCTTACCGCCAATTCTTGCACAACTGCACAAAAAACACCCTCAAAAATTTCAGGTAAAAAGACTTAATACTGTGTATACAAGATGCGACATTATTGACGATAAAAAAGTGCTACTGAAGCTAGTAAGTCCTGACCCATTAAACTTCGGCGGTGTACTCTTTATAGAGAACGAAAAGTTTGCTGCAAACCTCAAGAAAGTGTTTGAGCAGTTATGGGAAGAAGCAGATTAATGCACAAGAGCAGCTTCCAGTTCTGATGGCATTAAGTTCTGTTCTGCAACCACGAATTTTTCATAACTATGATGTGCGTGGCAGTTGTCCATGTATGCGCCAAGCAGATCATAATGCCTGTGAGGTTTTTCATGCACGAGAAGCGTGTCACGTGCATTTTTGATGATTTTCAGCTCACTCATTCCAACGCGTGTTTTTCCGAACAACGAACGTCCAAGCCCTTTGCTTGCACCCAGACTTTTCACTCCTTCAAAATGAGCTTCGCGTAAATCAGCATAATATAGATTTGCGTCTGCAAGGAAGGCATTTTGCAAATATGCATTGCACAACCTTGCCTTCCAAAAGTTAACTCCTTTCAAATTTGCGCCTTTTAAATTTGCAAACCTTAAGTCAGCACCACTAAAACAGGCACCTTCAAAATCTGCATTTTTCGCAAAAACAAATGCAAAATAAACTCCCTCTGCGCGAAAACCCTTAAGCGAGGCATTGCTTAAAGTAATTGGTGAATCGCACAAACTTAAATACTCATCTGCCAAATATTTCTGCAAATCTGCAAAATAATAATTCCTGCTTGCATCAAAACCAGATTCAATCTTTGCACCAGCAAAATCACGCTCGCCTGCAAGGATAAGCCTTACGAAGTCCGCTCCTTTTAATTTCCTGTTCATAAGAAGCATAAGCGTATTTTATTTATAAACACTTTGACACAAAACTTAATCGACAACTCGAGATTAACTCAGTAC
>JACQIC010000088.1 GCA_016198725.1 Candidatus Aenigmatarchaeota archaeon
GCTGCTTAAGGGGATCATTTAATTTGTTAATAAAAAGGCTGTTTTCCTGCATGTCCTGGCATTCCCTGCTCTCGCCGACAAACCCGCAATAGTTGCCAACCGCGCCTGATATGCCTTTGTTTGGTGTTCCTATCATGACCAGCTTGTCTATGTAGTCTTCACCAAATATTTGGATGTACCTCCTTGCAACCAATCCCCCCATGGAATGCGCTATGATATTTACTTTTGGCTTGCCGGTTCTTTCCTTTACCATTGCAATGAGGTTATCCAATCTTAAAGCATAAGTATCTATATTTTCGCTCTTTGTTGGCACGACTATATACTTGTCGTCCTTTCTGAAAGCATCATAATAGTAGCTTACCTTCACTGTTACGGGCTTGCCTGACAAGCCCCACACGCCTTGCTGCAGCGGCTCGTTTTGCGAATACAATGAAACTATGCCTGCATTTAAGTAGCCGTCATCCTGAAGTTTTGACTGCAGCTTATTGAACGAGTCCAAGGAGAATTCCGGAGAGTTGCCTTTAGCCAAAGAATGCCCGTGCAGGAATATTACAGGGAATGTTTTTGGGTCGTTTTTGCAGCTTTCGGCACTGCAGCAGGGCTTGCACTCATTAAAAATGCAGCAGATGGGCGGGTTGTCAGACAGGTTTATGTCTATTTTTGAGACGATTTTGTATGTTATATTGGCGCTTACCTGCCCGAAATTGAATTTTGTAATTTTTATGCCTTCATAAAGCTTTTGGCATTTGCCCAGGAGCTGCATTGCCTCGTCAGGCAGCATTATTCTTGACAAGAGGTATAATGAAATGTTTATTGACCCATTATAATCTAATGCTGCAAATTCTGTCTTATTTTTCGGCAAAAATAAGCCGGCTATGCTTATGACATCTGGAATTGTTTTATTTTCCATTTTAATTCCTTCAAAAGAATCATGATAGGAATTGTTGATTTTTCTCATATTATCTTCCCTGAAGCTGTTTGCCAACGCCTGAAATTCGCTGTCTTTGGGGAAACTGGCGTTTTTGTACGCAATGAGCGCCAATGTTTCATTCCTTATAATTGAAAATTCTTCATCGAGCCCTTTCAGTGAATTGCATTCCTGCCTCAGAAACGATGCATCAGGATAATTTTCGGCAAATCTTTCTGTGTTTTCCACAGCTTTTGCAACTGAGAAATTTGTGCATTCCTGCCGCAGGCTGCACAGCAAGTGCCTTTCAGAATTCAGAAGATGCTCAAAATTAAAGAATAATCCTGTTGCATTGAATTTTGACTTCCCTATAACGGAATCTTGCAGGTTTGTTGCGCCGTTAATTTCTTTCATTACATCGTTGTAATTGTCAAATGTGTTATTTGTTATTGAGTATGCTACCCTGTTGAATTCTCCTACGCTGGCATCGAAATAGTCCAACAGCGCATTGTCGCCGAGCATGCTTGTAATGCCGCCCAGCTCGCCAAGATTTTTGTTTAAAACCGTTAAGCGCGACAGCAGTTCGTTGTGCAGTGCAGCTATGCTGTTAATCTCTTCGTCTAGACTCGGTATTGATGATTTAATATTTCCCAAAGTTTCAGAATAACTTTCATTGAATAACTGGCTTAATTTAATATAATTCTCAACAGCCCACAGGCTTCTTAAGTTTTCTATTGAAATCAATGTCTTGTCGTAAGCGTCGTTGATGTTAATCCTCTCTTTGGACAGGTTGTTGAGGTTTACCCTATGCGCCAGTTCAAAGTATTTCTGGTTTAACTGCTGGTTTAGGACATCTACAATGCTTAACAGCTCAAGCAATTTTGTGACATTCTGCTTCAATGTCCTTTTAAGCTCCTTTTCAGTTTCAGATAAGTCATAGTTCACAATGACTAGCGAGGATCTTGATTTTTCAGGGCTTTTTGTAAGGCACAGGAATGAGCGTATGCTATGGCATCTTGCATCAAAGCTGTAGATGTCCTGGCCAGAGCCCAGCCTTTGCACCCTTAAATCATAGCTTTTCGTGAAATGCTTCCCCTTTCCAACCTCAAAATTGCCGCTGTCTATAACTTCGTTTTTGCTTCTGTCCGTAAAGGAATAAGAGCAGAAAGCCCTGCAATAGGCAAAATTATCAATGGAGACATCAAAATGGGCGTTGCCGACATCCCCATAATGCATGATGAATGATTTCTGCTGGGGCTCAAGGTGCACAATAAGCTCGTTGCCCAAAAAGAAGTTTATTTTCTGGTTAAAGACAGCAAAGCCGTAGATTAGCAGCAAAGTAGCTATTGCAATAATCAGGAATTCATATTTATTCCAGAATGATTTTGGCTTTTCTTTTGGTGTTTCTTCTGCCACAATTGGGCAATATCTGCAATATTATAAATAGTTTTTGGGGCTTGGAGATTATTATTGGAGTCTTTTTTGCAAAAATGAGCTCAAACCCATCAAACCCAATATGCCAAATGAC
>JACQIC010000089.1 GCA_016198725.1 Candidatus Aenigmatarchaeota archaeon
AAACAATTCTAAGCATCATCGAAACGATTCGCCTTCAAGGGAAGAATCCCCTTGAAGAGATGTACCGAATGCTCACTTCAAGAGCCTAACCAATTACTAAAATATTGATTCTATTCTCTTTGCCAGTTTTTTCAGCGGGCTTTTGAGTGAGTTGCTGGCGTAAGCTCCTGCACTTTTTGCAGCAGTCCATATTCTTTGCGGGATTCGCGGGACTGTGCTGGCAGTTTTTACTATTGTGCATGGCAGTGTTTCTTCAGGAGGGATTAGCAGCCCTTCAAGGTTTCTGCATATCGCATATTTGTTTGGAAGTTCAAGCTTGAATGCTATCATTTTATGGTCTGAAATTTTCTCATCAACAATGTGATAACATTTGGCGTCTGGAACGTCCTTACCTATGGAATAATCAATAATTCTGTTTTCAAAAGTTTTGTATTGCTTGTTTTCATCAGAGTGCAGCACTTTTTTATAACAGCTGACAGGGCACATGTCTTTAGGAAATCCGTATTCAAGCGCATTTATGGTTCTGTCAAGGCGGTTGTCATCGCTTGTCCAGTCTCCATCGGTTTTTCCGTGAACAAGATAAAACCACAGGTATTTGAATATGTTGCTGCCGTAATTGTATCTTTTTGAGTCAGGCACGTACACTGGCGGCGAGTTTGCATCAAGCATAAGGATGGCAGGACCGTCGATTCTTCTACCTATTTTGGCAAGCAGTCTGGCGGCAGTCATTCTGTGGCTTTTGAAAAGAAGGCTGAGGTGGCTGATAATAACATATAACGAACCGTTATCGTGCGTGACTTTGTTCATCAGAAAAGTTCTGCTGCCCAGAAGTGCAGAGTGCGCTCCCACAAATGGAACTGTGCACGGAAATGCCCCTATTTTTTTGTCGTCAATTGGCAAATCTGAAAAAAGCGCGTTTCCCACTTCAAACTTTATTGCAAGTGGAAACTTGAAATTTCCCCCGTATTCTGCGTATTTAAACCTCGCGCCGTCTTTGATGCGCTGGTACACGTTCTGTCTGCTCAGCCATTCCAGTTGTGATACTTCGCTGGCGCCGAATATTCTTGGGCAGGGCATCTCACGGAGAATATCCACCAGTTTGTCAAGCGCTTTGAATGATGGACGGTGTGGTTTCCAGAAAGGTTCTGTTCCCAAACCTTGATTCATATTTAAGTATGCTACTTGGGCAGTCAGCATACTCTTATTGTCGGCGGATACTATAAAAAGGTGATGACCAAAATGTGTCCATTTGCGTCATTCACTAAAATAATACCGTACGTGTTTAGCTGTGTTCTTTGATGCAAAATGGTAAGTTTATTCGATGACACGAAAATCTCGAGTTCGCTAACGCTCACACGAGATTTTCACATGCTACGGGAGGGTATGCTACGAGGTTTTTGCTTCGAAGCATTTGAATTTTCGCGTATGAGTGAGGCGAAGCCGAGCGAATACAGAAAATTCGTACCTTCAGACCTGCTAAACAAGTACATAATACCAAAATTCTTTTAAATACCGCATCAAAAAATAGGTGTATGAAGGAAGGTTTGAGTTTTGATGATGTTCTTTTGGTGCCTAAGCGTTCTTCTGTTCAAAGCAGGAAGGATGTCGACACTTCTACTTTGCTGACAAAGAATATTTCACTTAATATTCCTATCGTGAGCGCTAATATGGATACTGTAACAGAGTCTCACATGGCTGTTGCTCTTGCGCGTGCTGGCGGCATTGGCATTATTCACAGGTTTTTAACAATTGAGGAGCAGGTGCGCGAAGTCGGAAAAGTGAAGCGTGCTGAGAATGTCGTCATTGAACACCCGTATACTGTTCTTCCGAGTTTTACAGTGCGTGCCGCAAGACGTTTTATGCACGCAAATACTGTTTCAGGACTTCTGGTGGTTGATGAGGGCGGAAAACTTGTTGGAATTGTTACTGCGCGGGATTTGTTGTTTGAGTATGATGATGCGAAGGAAGTTGGAAACGTTATGTCAACTGATTTGGTTACTGCTTCTGTTGGAACCTCTTTAAGTGCTGCAAAGGAAATTCTTCACAAAAATAGGGTGGAAAAGCTTCCGATTATTGACTCTCATGGAAAGCCTGCAGGCCTTATCACGAGCAAGGATATTGTTAATCAGACTAATTTTCCAAAGGCTTCAAAGGACGCAAAAGGGCGTTTAAGGGTTGGCGCCGCTGTCGGCATCAAGGATGATTTTGTTGAGCGTGCAGGTGAGCTTGTTCATGCTGGTGTTGACGTAATTGTTGTTGATATAGCTCATGGTCATTCTGATGGGGCGATTGCCGCGGTGAGAAAATTAAAATCACTATTTCCCGACAATGAGTTGATTGCAGGCAATGTTGCAACTGCTGAAGGGGTTGCTGATTTGATTTCTGCAGGCGCGGATGCTGTTAAGGTTGGGGTTGGTCCTGGAAGTGTTTGCACAACGCGCATCGTGACCGGCTCTGGAGTTCCACAATTGACTGCCATCATTGACTGTGCAAAATCTGCAGGTGGTGTTCCGGTAATTGCGGATGGTGGAATTAAGAATTCTGGTGATGTCGCAAAATCTGTAGCTGCAGGCGCATTTGCAGTCATGATTGGTGGTTTGCTTGCAGGGACTGATGAAAGCCCTGGATTCATAGTCACGCGTCATGGTGCCAGATACAAGATTATTAGGGGGATGGCGAGTTTGGGGGCGAACTTGAATAGGAAAGAAAAGGAAAAAAGCGAGCGCGACATTAATGATTACGTTCCAGAGGGTGTTGAGGCAATGGTGCCGTACAGGGGCTGTGCAATGGATGTTATTAATCAGCTTGTGGGCGGTTTCCGTTCAGGAATGAGTTATTGCGGTTCAAAAACAATCAAAGAAATGCAGAAAAATGCAGAATTTGTAAAAATTACTTCTGCTGGAATGAAGGAAAGCAAACCGCATGATGTCAGCGTGTTGTGAAAATCTCGAGTTCGCTAACGCTCACACGAGATTTTCAAATGCTATGGAGAGTTTTGCTTCGAAGCATTTGAATTTTCACGTATGAGCGAGGCGAAGCCGAGCGAATACAGAAAATTCGTACCTTCAGACCAGTTAAACAAGTACAACTACAGTAAAGACTTATATATCTAAACAGCTAAACTTATTTACTTGTGGTCATTAGTAGTTGAAAAAAGGTGAAAACGTGGGTTTTGATTTTGTTGTTTTAGGCGCAACAGGAATGCAGGGAAGAATTGTTGTCAGAGATCTTTTGGAAGGTGGTTATTCTGTATTGTTGTGTGGACGGGATAAGTCCAGGATTTTGCATTTTTTAAAGCATTATAAAAAAACTGCATTTAAGCATATTGAGGCCACAAGAATTAGCACTATTTCCAGAGCTGTAAAGTTTTCAAAGTCAAATGTTGTCGTGAATTGTATGGAGGGGAACTGGAATTATGAAGTTTTCAAAGTGTGCGCCAGGCTTGGAGTGAATTGTGTTGACCTTGGCTCTGAGATTTCAATTACTAAAAAGCAGTTTTCGCTTAATGGCATTATGAAGAAGAAAAACATTATGTGTATTACTGGTATCGGCTCTGTGCCCGGTATTGGCAATATTATGCTTAGGCATGCTTCTGAAAAGTTTGATTTTATACAGGAAATTGACGTTGGGTTTGCGTGGGATTCTAACATTAAAGAGTTTGTTGTTCCGTTTTCAATTGAAAGCGTGATAGAGGAGTTTACTGACTCTGCGCCGATAGTTGAAAACGGGCATTTCAAATACGATAAGCCCATGAATAATGTAATTACTCGTTATCATCACTTTATTGGCAGGGAGCAGGAAATGTTTGTCAAGCATCCTGAACACTATACTTTTCTGCATTATTTCAGAAATAAGGGGTTGAAGAATATCAAATTTTATGCAGGGTTTCCAGAACATTCTTTTAAAATGATTATGAGCTTGATAAAACTCGGGTTTGCAAGCAAAAAAGAGCTGAACTATTTTGGCACAAAAATAAAGCCGGTGAACTTTTTGACTCAGCTGCTTAAGCAGTTGGAAATGCCTGATGGTTATAAAGAGAAGGAAAATCTTTGGGTACTGATTAGCGGCAAAAAGCGTGCGAAAAAGAAAACAGTTTTGATGGAGTGTTTTGTGCCTCCTTTAAAAGGCTGGGAGAGCAGTGGCTGCAACATTGACACTGGTTTTCCTGCAAGTATTCTTGCGCAAATGATTAAAAAAGGTAGCATTACTGAAAGAGGAAGTTTTTCTCCTGAGATAGGTGTTCCGCCTTCTACTTTTTTCAGCGAGCTTAGAAAAAAGAACATTAGAGTTTTTGAAAACGGGAGGATGATAAATTAATGAAAATTCTGATACTCGGACATGGCGCAGTTGGTTCTGTATTGGCAAACCTTCTGCAAAATGAAAATGCCGTGAAGACTGTAACTTCGGCAGACTTGCATTTTAAAGAGGAAAAGAAATTCGGAAAAATGCATCACGTAAAAATAAATCTGAGCAGTAAATCCCAGCTTGCAGATGTTTTAGGAAAACAACGTCCTGACTTGGTGATTAATGCAAGTTCTCCAAAGTTTAATGCAGACATACTTGACGAGTGTGCAAAGGCAGGAGTTAATTATATGGATATGGCTGCCTGCTGGGAACCGTCCACTGAAAAGAATGCTTTAAGCCCTTATGCAATTGAGCAGTTTGATTTTGACAAGCAGTTTAGGGAGCGGAATATTCTTGGATTGATAGAAGCAGGAGTTTCTCCAGGTATGACAAATCTTTTTGTGCGTGAATGCGCAGACGAGTTTGACGAACTTGATGATGTTAAAATAAGATTGATTGATTATTCTGGCTCTGATGAACTGCATTTTGCGTGGTCAAAAGAAGCTTTGCTTGATGAAATCACTTCAAAACCGTTAGTGTACGAGAATGGGCGGTTCAAGATAATGGAGCCGTTTTCAGGCGAGGAAGAATATGAATTCCCTCTTCCTTATGGAAAGAAGCGGGTTAATCTGATATGTCAGGATGAGATTGGAACAATTCCATTTTTCATCAAGCTTAAAAACATAGACATTAAAGATTATGATAATCAGGTGGACATTCATAAATTTCTTTATGAGCTTGGTCTTGTTTCAAAGAAAAAGATAAAGTTTGGTGAAATCGAGATATCTCCTTTTGAGTTTGTGAACAAGATTTTGCCTGATGTTTCATTTAATAATCAGGATCCGAAATTTAATGAAGCGCAGTTTGCATTTTCTGTTGAGGCAGTTGGTAAGATAAAAAATAAGAAAGCTGCAATAAGGTATTTTGTGTTGTTTCCCAAGCAGAAAGAAATTAACAAGCTTGGTTTGAATGCAAACTTCATATCATACCCTGCAGCGCTTTCTGCCAAAATATTCGCAATGGCGGTTCCGAAAATAAAACTGCGGGGCATTGTTCCGCCTGAAGTGCTGGATAAGGAGATTAGAAAGTTCGTATTATCTGAACTGAACAGGACAAAACACGTTATTGTTAAAAAAGAACGCTTAGTTTGATTTCTCTATGCAGATTGTCAAGTTTCTTCCCTGACGAGAATTTGCCCGAATTTCGTTCGGCTTCGCCTCACTTTATTCAGGGCAAATTCAAGAGAAGCTGCGGTTAATGTGATTTTTCCACGGGAACGCCACTCATCAAAAGCAGTGCCACGGCATTCTCTTCAAAACCGTGGAATTATTCACTCCCGTAGTTATTTGCTGCCGCAGCCATTCCCAGAATTTCCCTGAACGCAGCTGCGAAGCAGCGGAGTTCGGGAAATTGGTTCATAAGGTTTAAAAATCGCAGCGTGCGTGTTTCAGCATGTCAGAGGTTTCAATCATTACAGTGTACGAAAGTCTTGAGCGCAGGGTTTTCAGCAGTGGCATTGATTTGAATCAAGTTGAATTGCTGACTGCTTTAGAACCAGACGAATGCACGAAATCATTTATTGAGCGTGCCGCAGCTAAATTGAAGTTGCAAACAATTTATTTTGATGGCCAGATTTGTTATATCTTGCTTTCTGATTCGATGCATTTCAACAAAGTCTCTGAGCAAAAGTCTAATTCGCCGGCTTCACAAGCAAGATATTTGGCAAAAAGAAGTGGAAAAATGCACGGATTTCTTCTCCAATACCTGCCTCCTTTTGCAGTCACGTCCAAACACTATCATAAACTTTCAACAGAGACATATCATAATCTTGAGGGTGAATGTTTTCTTGAAATAAATGGAGATATTAAACTGTTAAAGAACAGTACACTGACTGTGGCTCCTGGAGAAGTGCATCAGGTTCACACAAAAGACCAATTTGCACTGACACTTCTTTCAATACGCGGCGACTCCAAAGGATTAAGCATGGACGACCATTATTATCGATAACTGCGTAGGTCATATTGATTGAATTTACGCAGTTATCGAGATTGAGAACTGCACCTAAATGTTATATAAGTTGTGCAGTTATCTATATGTTTAACGTATTGCAAAATTTCGCAATAGTTCTTCATTCATAACTTCAGGATGAAATATGCAGCCATAAATTTCTTTTGTTGGGTGTTTTATCATGCAGGAAGTGTTTTCTGATACTGCGAGTGTTTTGAAGTTTCCTGTTCCGGTTTTGGTGTGCAGGAAATACGCATTGAATGTTCCTGAAGCAAGTTTGTTTTCTTCCATAACTTGCACGGGTTTTACTCCAATGTTCACTTTATTTTCCAGTTTGATGCCAAATTCTTTTGCAATTATTTGCATTCCAGCGCATATTCCAAGTACTGGAATTTTTACGTTTTTCAGCCAGCGGAAATCATGTTTTAAGTATTCAAAGTCTTTAAGCGCGGTTCCGGTTAGTATTATTTTTTTTGCTGATGCAATATCTCTATCGGTGACTTCTGTGTGGTGTCTGAGTACGCATTTTCCAATAATCCGTGCAATGGGCAGCACGAACTCTAACTCGCTTAGTTTTTCTTTGCAGGTGCTGATTATCAGTATCATCTGTTCACTAGTTTTGCATTGAGTATTTTGAATACTCCGCTGTTTTTTTCATATGCTGTTTCGTGTTTGACTATTTTTATTTTTTTATTGAAGATTGGCGCGTCAAGAACAGTTGTTTCTATTTCTCCGCCTTCTCCTGCAGGGTTTATGTGGTGGGTTGAAGCTATGGCGGCAAGTTTTTCAACCATTGTTTTAGTTATTTTTTTTCCCAGATATGATTTGTCAAGTGGTTCTGCAAATACTCCTCCTATGAGTGCATTGATTTTTTTAGAAACAATTTCATTCAGCAATTCCACTTGATTTTTCAGCCATAATGGATTAAAGCACCACAAGCCAAGCTCGTGGCAAATTTGTTGTATTCTGCTTGCTTGGTATGTCGATTTTACTGCGCCGGTTATTATGCCTTTAATTTTGTGTTTTTTTATGGCTTCAACAATTGCTTTTTTTAAATCTGTGAGCTCGGCTTCTTTTTCTCCTTTTGTCGCAACGCTCACAAGCGGCAGGCTCATTGCTTTTGCCTGCAGCTGCGTGATGTCAATGTTTGGCGTGTGAAACATGAAGCTTTCTTTATTTTCAGAAATGACGGTAATCAGGCACGTAATTTTGTGGTGTTGTTTTGCTTTCATTAAAGCAAGTGTTGAATCTTTGCCTCCTGAATAAAGCACGCCGATGTTCATGCACTCTTGCAGCACTTAATACTTATAAATGTACGTTGACTCAGACTTCCCCGAAGTAACTTCTTCTGGCGCCATAATGCTTTTTTGAGAGCGCTTTCTGCTGTTTTTTGAGAGTCCGTGGCGCCTGACTTTGTCAGGTAATTTTCTTTCAGCTCCATG
>JACQIC010000016.1 GCA_016198725.1 Candidatus Aenigmatarchaeota archaeon
AGCCTAAACGTCTCAACAAACGCTTAACTTTTTGTACTAGTTTCTCTTCTTTTGTCATGGGGAACTCAACCTTCCCCACCCCTCTCAGCCACTAACGTGGCGAGAGGGTTTATTAATTTTTATGAGATTCAGGACAGAGCCGAATTGAGCAGTACATTTATAAATCCGCCACCACAAAAATTTCCTGAACGCAGCTGCATAACGGCGCAGTTCAAAAATTTATGAAGGACCTTAAGCTTAAAGTTGCGGAAGCGATTCAGGATGATATCAATAAAGGCATTGTCAGAATAGACAGTACGTTTATGCGTGAGATAGATGTGCGTCCTGGTGATATTGTTGAGCTTGAGGGCGGCAGAAAAAGTGTTGCGCTTGTTGACCGCGCATACCCTTCTGATATTGGTCTTGATTTTGTGCGCATGGATGGTTTGACGAGGAAGAATGCAAAGGCAGGTATTGGTGAGCCGATTTTTGTCAGAAAAGCTGATGTGAAGGAAGCTAAGAAGATTGTCATTGCTCCTGCAAGGGAAGGCATCGTTGTCAAGGCGTCTCCTGTTTTTTTCAAGCAGGGCTTGCTTGGCAGAGCTTTGATGAAAGGTGATTTTGTGTCGCTCGGAGGGACAAGAAGACGGCGTACAGTCATGTCCGGAAGTCCTTTTTTTGATGAAGTGTTCAGCATGCTCGGGGATGACGGACTGATAGGTCTTGGTTTTGGTGATATCAAGTTTATTGTTGCAGACACTCTGCCAAAGCAGTCGGTTATCGTGACTGATACAACTGAGATTGTCTTGAACCCTGAGGCTGTTGAGCTTAAAGAGGATACTCCTCCTGATATCACTTATGAAGATATTGGCGGGCTGCAGGATGAAATCAAGAAAATAAGGGAAATGGTTGAGCTTCCTCTGAAGCATCCTGAGATTTTCCAACGTCTTGGCGTTGAACCGCCAAAGGGCGTTCTTTTGCACGGGCCGCCTGGCACTGGTAAAACATTGCTTGCAAAGGCCGTTGCGAATGAAACAAATTCTCACTTTATCTGCATTAATGGTCCTGAGATTATGAGCAAATATTACGGGGCGTCTGAGGAAAATTTGCGCAAGAAATTTGAAGAAGCTGAGAAGAATGCTCCGTCTATTATTTTCATTGATGAAATAGATGCTATTGCGACAAAGCGCGAGGAAACAAGAGGTGAAGTTGAGCGCCGTGTTGTTGCACAGCTTCTTGCGCTCATGGATGGTCTCAAGTCAAGAGGCAGAGTGGTTGTTATTGCCGCAACAAACGTGCCTAATATTCTTGATCCTGCGCTTAGGCGTCCTGGAAGGTTTGACCGCGAACTTGAGATTGGCGTGCCTAACAAACATGGCAGGTTGAATATTTTAAAGATTCATACGAGAAACATGCCTCTTTTGTCAGAGAATCATATTAAGGATAAGCCGAATTTGGCATCTGAAATTGTTGACTTGAACGAGCTTGCCGCGATAACCCATGGATTTGTAGGAGCAGATCTTGCAAGTCTTGCAAAAGAAGCAGCCATGATTGTGTTGAGGCGTGTTCTGCCTGATCTAAAATATGATGGTGATGAGTCTGTGCCTAAGGAAATTCTTGAAAAGCTGATGATTACAAGAAATGACTTTAAGGAAGCACTCAAGGTTGTCAGGCCAAGTGCATTGCGTGAAGTGCTTGTTGAAACGCCAAACGTGAAATGGGCAGACATAGGCGGATTGGAGCATGTTCGTCAGGAAGTGATAGAAGCTGTTGAATGGCCTTTAAAGCATCCTGACGCGTTTAAACGTTTGGGAGTCAAGCCGCCCAAGGGCATTTTGTTGTACGGCGCGCCAGGGACTGGCAAGACTCTTGTTGCAAAAGCGGTTGCTCACGAGTCTGAAGCGAATTTTATTTCAGTTAAGGGACCTGAGCTGTTGTCAAAATGGGTTGGCGAGTCTGAAAAAGCAGTCAGGGAAGTGTTTAAGAAAGCAAGGCAGACTGCTCCGACGATTATTTTCTTTGACGAGATTGATTCTCTTGTTCCGAGGCGCACTTCTTCAAGCGATAATCATGTTACTGAACGTGTTGTGAACCAGCTTTTGACTGAAATGGACGGGCTTGAAGAGTTGAATGATATTGTGGTTATCGGCGCGACTAACAGACCTGACATGGTTGATACTGCACTTCTCCGTCCTGGCCGTTTTGACAGGATTGTGATGACTTCCGTGCCTGCTCATAATGCAAGAGAGAATATTTTGGCAATTCACACAAAAAGTATGCCATTGAAAAATGTGAAGCTTGACGAACTTGCCGAAAAAATGAATGGCTATACGGGCGCAGACATTGAAGCTGTCTGCAGGGAAGCAGCCATGCTTGCGCTGAGAGAGAATATTGAATCGCAGGAAGTGTGCATGAAGCATTTTGAGGGCGCCATTGAAAAAGTAAGACCATCTGTCACTGCAGATATTGAGAAATCTTATGAAGCACTGCAGGACAAATTCACGCAAGCGCGCGCTAAGCAAATGCAGGAAGAAAAGCCAAACTATTTTGGATAATTTCTCGAGTTCGCTCGCTAATGCTCGCTTACACGAGAAATTTTTTGTATTGTTCCATCAGATTTTTTTGTATTCTTGAAATGATTCCATTCCTAACTCTTTTCTTCTTTTTTCAAGATTTTCAGGGTCTTCTATGGGTTCTGGGCCGAATTTGCCTGAGTGAAGCGCGAAGCGCGGAACTCGGGCAAATTCTATCTATAAACATCCTTCCCTTCATAATGCACGCATCTTCCTTCAGCAGCCATTACCAATTTTGAACCGACAATGCCAAGCGAACTGTCCGTTATCAGCCGGTCAAAATCTTGTTCAACAGCCAAATCGGTCAGAAACTTTTCTGTGACGCGATTAACTATTTTTGGCCTGCACCAGTACCATTCTTGTTCTCTTGGGTTGAACCAGCAGTGTCCTGCTTCCACTTGCGTTTCATCATATGCAGTGCAAGTCTTTGCTCTCGCTGCCTGAGAAATGCTCCAGCGATATGATGCGCGTTCAGGTGTAATGACTTGTTCTGATGGAATATGATGCAGTCCGGTGATGCTTACGCCAACAAGAGCGACTATTGCCGCCATATTTATTATGATTAGAACTGCTAACGAAAATCCTATTTGCATGAGACTGTTTGAGCGATTGAGTTATATAAGCTTAGCGCTTGCAATAGCCAATCCCGCTATTGTCCATAACGCAATCATTGCAGGGAATATCTATTGACTCGACAGTTCCATGCGTGCAGACTTTTTCTGTTGCAACAGTTGGCGACTTGCACGTATCAGCATAAGTTCTTTCTCCATTTCCAATTATTGTGACTGTCCCTGGCACAGACGCAGTTTCTCCATCACTGTCTGCGCAGAATGTTGCTGCTGTCACTGCTCCGGTAGGATTACTCCATGAGATTAACTGCATTAAAAACACTAGTCCAAATGCAAAACCAAAAATTGCCATGACCGGAGCGTGATTTGCCATGCAGTGCTGTCTGGCATTTCAACTATTTAAGCGTTTCTTCTTGACGTAATTGGTTAGTGTTCTGAAGTTCTTGACTTGTATTCTCTAGCACCAAAATCTATTTATTCTTGGTATATACTTAGGATATACTAAGATGAAACGAATTAAACATGAAGTTTCCAACGAACTCACGGTGAAGAATATCAAAGGATATTTTGAGAAAAATAT
>JACQIC010000095.1 GCA_016198725.1 Candidatus Aenigmatarchaeota archaeon
CATGCTCCTCGCTTCGCCAGGAGCGTGGAAAAATGACCTGAGCGAAAGCTCAGGCGTGACTGTCCCACAAGAAAAAGAATGAACAGCGCTTTCTTAAAAGACATCAAGCGCCACAAACTACACTACTTCGGGGAAGTCTGTTACGCAGAATTGTTCTTGACATGTTCTTGCAATTTAAGATCAATCTTAGGCTTCGCATTCGGCCCTATTCTGTAATAGTTTTTTTCAACACTTGTTCCCCAAGAATATTCTCCTTTTTCCTGCTTTATTTCCTCAAGAACAAACTCTCCCAACTGCGCGCCTTTTTTCAGATGATAATAAATTACTTCTCTTGTGCAAGGAGCGTATAATCTGATGTATAACTTGTGTATCTGATATCCATACGCTTTTCCAATCACTGCAAGAATGTTCACTATATTCTGGCGTATGATTGACCTTGTTGGGCGGCCGCGCGGCATACTGTTAATAATACATCAACATTTATAAACTTACCACCATCTGCGTGCAGATATGGTTCCAACTAAAATATTGGACGAATATGCACTCTGGCATCTGACTTAGTTGTGTGTACGAAGCAGTCAATGCGTCCAGTGATTGGAAAAACGTTAAAACAATAGCTGATTCAGCTTGTAAGAAAGTGGAAGCGCTTCGCTCTCGTGTTCCAGAACTTGATCTTGTTAAACATGCAGATGGAGTTATTGATGCGCTTGCGTACTTGGAGAAAATCAAAGATATCTATCGCAGACCTTCTTCAGGATATGAATCTTTCGAGTTTGACCGCTATTACCATGCAACGTATCGTCCCAGAGAAAAAGGTTCTGGAGAAAAAGCGTGGATACAAACTCGTGCTGAAGATATTCTAATGAACGCAGTAAATAATTGAAGTTGTTCGGCATATTTATAAAGCGAATCTTCCATTTTACCTGAACCCAACAACTGATATGTCTATGCTTAGCGTTGTCGGGTGCAATTTGTAGTCTTTGAGTGCTTTGCGTAATGATTCAGTGTATTTTTGCTGAAACTGGTGTAAAACTTGCGTGCGGTTTTCATCTGCACCAAGGCTGCTTCCTCCTGCAATCAGGTCTCCTATCAAGTGTCCTTTTGGTTCACTTCGTACAAGTACGCTATACTGTATTCCAGAGTATTCAGGCGAGTGAAGAATACTGCACGCATTGTCAAGTTCTTTTGTTGCCTGCTGAAAAGTGGATGTGAGCTGGTCAAGAGTTAGTTTTTGATTAAGGTGCTGAATCAAGTAAAGTACAATAGGCCTAACTTGTTGTGATATTGGCATGTTCATCTTCTGTATTTTTTCTCAGCATTGTTTATAACAATTGTGGTTTTAAGCACTGCATCAGGGCTTAAAGAAATACTGTCAATCCCGCACTTTACCAGAAACTCTGCAAATTCAGGATACGTGGATGGTGCGTCTCCGCAAATTCCTATTTTGCGTTTGTGTTCTTTGACCTGCGTTATTGCGTACTCTACAAGCCGTTTGACTGCTTCATTACGCTCATCAAAAAGGTCTGCAATGAGCGCGCTGTCCCTGTCAATGCCAAGTGTTGTTTGCGTTAAATCGTTTGAACCAATTGAAAACCCATCAAACAGTTCTGAAAACTGGTCTGCAAGAACAACATTTGCAGGCAGTTCACACATGACATAAACCTCAAGCCCGTTTTTTCCCCTTGCAAGTCCGTTTTCGGCCATTACTTTCAGCACTTTTCTGCCTTCATCAACTGTTCTGCACATTGGAATCATGACTTTTACATTCTTCAACCCCATTTCATCCCGCACTTTTTTGAGCGCTTTGCATTCAAGAGCAAAAGCTTCTTTGTATCCTGCGTTGTAGTAGCGTGATGCGCCTCTCCAGCCAATCATGGGATTTTCTTCTTTTGGCTCAAATGCAGCTCCGCCAATTAAGTTGGCATATTCATTTGTTTTAAAGTCTGAAACGCGGACTATAACATCTTTCGGATAAAATGCTGCAGAAATCATCGCTATACCCTGTGCGAGTTTATCCACAAAAAATCGTGCTTTGTTCTCGTATCCTTTTGTCAGCGCATCAATTTTTATTTTCACATCTTCATCCAGCCGGTCGTACTTGAGCAGAGCCATCGGGTGAATTTGAATATAAGAATTAATGATGAACTCTTCGCGAGCAAGACCAACACCATCATTTGGCAGGAAGCTTAGTTCAAACGCTTCTTCAGGATTGCCAACATTCATCATGACTTTTGTTTTCGGCCGCTCGACATGTTCAAGATTTGTTTTTTCAACGCCGAACCTTAGCAGTCCTTCATATACTTTTCCAACATCCCCTTCAGCACAACTAATAGTTATTTTCTGTCCTGTCGCAAGTGTTCTTGTTGCATTATTTGTTCCTACAACGCACGGAAGCCCAAGTTCGCGCGACACAATCGCGGCGTGGCTCGTCCTCCCTCCTTTGTCAGTTATGATTGCAGACGCCTGTTTCATTATGACCACCCAGTCAGGGTCAGTCATTTCTGTCACTAAAATCTCCCCTGCTTTGAACTTGGCCATGTCTTTCACGTCCCGAATCACGTGCGCAAGTCCTGAAGCTATCTTGCTTCCCACACTTTTTCCTTCAATGAGAACTTTTCCTTTCTGTTTAAGCCGGTACTCTTCAAGGAAGTTTGTTTTTTTCTGCGACTGCACAGTTTCAGGTCTTGCCTGCACGATAAACAGTTTGTTAAGCTCGCCATCTTTTGCCCACTCAATATCCATAGGCGTCCAATGGCCTTTTTTTTGAGTATAGTGCTCCTCAATCATACAACCCCATTTTGCGAGTTCAAGCACTTCTTCATCACTAAGACAAAAAACTTCCTGCTTCTCTTTTGGAGTGTCAATATTTTTCACTGGTTTACTGCCCTCTATCGAGTAAATCATTGTTTTTTCCTTGCTCCCGAGCGTTTTGCTGATGAGCGATTCGAATCCCTGTCTGAGAGTTGGTTTGAAAACGTAGTATTCATCAGGGTTGACTGCTCCCTGCACGATATTCTCGCCCAAACCCCACGAACCAGTCACGAACACCGCATCACGAAAGCCAGTTTCAGTATCAAGAGTAAACATAACACCTGAGCAAGCCATGTCTGAGCGCACCATTTTCTGCACGCCAATACTAAGCGCAACGTCAAAATGGTCAAAACCTTTTTCTACGCGATAAGAAATTGCCCTGTTTGTGAAAAGCGATGCAAAACAGTCTTTGCACGCGTCTATTAAGTCATGTTCTGAATGAATATTAAGAAAAGTTTCCTGCTGGCCTGCAAATGAAGCTTCTGGCAAATCCTCTGCAGTTGCTGAAGAACGCACGGCAACATCAACAGCTTTTTTCCCATACTTTTTTGACAGCTTGACATAAGCGTCAACAATCATCGTCCTCAACTCCTCTGGAAATTCCGCATGTCTGATGAGCTGTCTGACTTGGCGTCCTCTTTCTGAAAGATCACGCACGTTCTTGACGTTTAATCCCTGCAATACTTTGCGCATTTCACGCTCAATTCCTGTTTTTTCAAGCAAGTAACGATAAGCATGCGCGGTTATTGCAAAACCATTTGGGATACGCATGCCTTTCTTTGTCAAGGTTTGGTACATCTCTCCAAGTGATGCGTTTTTTCCGCCAACCAGCCCAACATCTGCAATGGTTAATTCATCAAACCAGAGAATAAACTGGCGTACCCGCTTGTCAGCGCGCTCTTTTCTTCTTCCAAATAGTTTTTCCAGCATTTTTATTCCCTAAAAAAAATGTTAAAAAGAAAAAAAAGAATTATTCCTGTGCGAGCTCCCAAAGCGCCTTCAGCGCAACAACAAGCGATGCGGGCGCAACAAAAGCAACTATGTTGGACAACACGCTTGTAACCAGCAAGCCAAGCGATGGAAGCGCTCCTGCACTGCCAACAACCATAAGCGTGATTGTTGCAACCAAAAACTCTGTCGTTTCCCTTGCCTGGACGTTTAATATTCCAACAACCAGCCCGAGCACTGCAAGAGTCCACACCATAGTAGATGTCTGCCATTGCGGCACAAGACCTGCCAGCACTGCAAGAGCCACCCCAAGCAAAAATGCCCAATGTCCAATTTTTTCCATATTATCACCCTCCTTTAAATGAATAAATCAGCATTTGCCTTAAAATAATATAAAGATTTAGTATTACTGTGGAGTAACAAAAGAAAACCTTGAGTTCGGACGCTTCGCGTTCTCACACGAGGTTTTCAAATGATACGGAGGTTTTTGCTTCGAAGCATTTGGAATTTTCGTGAATGAGCCGACGAAGTCGGCGAATTCAGAAAATTCTTTCAATGAAGCGAATTAAGCACATCATGTGCATCACTTGCCTGCTCGAGTTGTTTGAAAAGTTTGCCGCATTTGACAGAGAACACCTGCCGAAGATACTGCTGTTCTGCAGTTGTGATAACTGCCATTTTGTCAGCGTCAACAAGCGGGTAAGGGTAGCCAACAAATGAAGCGTCACTGCAGTATGGCGCGAGAATCCCTGCAGTTTCAGGCAATGTTCCGTTTTTAACATCCATGCGGAAAACACGATGCGACAGTGGATGGAGACGTGCAAACCCAATGCTGAACAACTCTTGTTCAGGACAATAAACCCATGCGCCTTCAGGTCCCTTCTGCGATAGAAAAAAAGGCGCAGAAACTCCTGTGTCCGTCAGTGCTGTTGTAGTTTTGCTTACTCCTATCTGCATGACGGCTGCTTGTTTGGCTTTCCGGTACCTGTCTTGAGGGCACTCGTCAAGCGCACCATCCCTGACAACACAATCAGCATCCTGCAGTTCTAAAAGCTGCCATTCCAAACAATGCCTCACGATGTCCGCAACAACATGCGGAGTAACTTGTTCGCCTGCGTTCAGCACAGAGTCATTAATGTCAATTTCAGGAATACTGCAATCCACCCCTATAATGTCTGCTTTGTACACAAAACTGGCTTTATCAGGCTTGAGGTGAATAACTGCAAAAGCTTCACGAGTCTGGCGCGCCACTCTTTCAACACCCCTGTAAACTGCAGCATACGTCCTGACGAAATGCACTGATAAGTGAGGTGCGCGAATGATTTCTGCATTCCCCCCATCAACAAATGCAACACTTCTGATAGAACTTGGCAGTATTGGAAAAAAGAACTTTTTATCAAAAGGGATTTTTTTAGAGCCAACATGAAAAAACTTAGGTTGACCATCTTGTCGTGCAGTAATCTCGTTTATCAGTGCAATAACTTCATTTATCACGTTTGCACCGTGCACTTTTTTACTCTTTCTCTGACATAAACATCAGTGCACGCGCTCTTTAACGCATCTTTTGCGCCAGTGAATTTTCTTTGCGTTTTTGCGAATATTCTACCATTTTCAACCCACGTATTTTTGTACTGTTTTTTAAACGCTTCAACATGCTGTGTTTTTTGCACTGGCGGACCCTGGTGAGCATATTCTGCAGTGAGTGTGCTGTTTTTTACTACAAAATACATCCTTACATTTCCTTTCTGCCACTCCCAGACAGCGCATTTGACTCCAAAATCACGCAATCGGTCCACAAAAAAATCCTTAACCTTGTTTATTTTAGCACCTACAACATTCTTAGGACCTTCAACAGGAGTCAGGCCGACAACAAACACAACTCCTTTTTTCTTCAACAGTTCAACACTTATGCTACGCTCTTCAAAAAATACCTTTGATGGTTTCTTGAGGAACTTTCGTGCAGACATTACAAATTTTTCAAAATTTTCAAGATTCAGCGCCGCCGCAGCATTTCTATCAGGCTGTGTCGGGTCGATAACAACAAGAGGCCCTTGAATTTTTGACTTGTTAAGTATCTGCAAAGCGCGCCCTTTATACCTGTTTTTTGGATCAATAACGACTTTCTGACGCCATTTCGCAGCTGCCCTAAGAAGCTTTAGAAAACCACCATAGTAAATAGTGATTATGTCAAGCACGTGGCCGGAGAATCCCTGCCTGTAGCTTTCCGCACCATACACCCCCTGTGCCTTGCAAAACTTCTTAGCAAGCCGTATCTCGTCTGAAAGCTTTGCTTTTTTAACCCACGCAACGTGAAAAGGTGAAAAGTCAGTAACATTTCTCGCATCTGCAGGCGCATGTATCTCGCGTACTGGCACTATCTCAAACAAAATTTTGTTTTTAATCTGAAAATAATCACGCGAGCCATGAATACGAACCGGCTTGTGCTCCTTGATTAGCTCATATAACATATCACTGAGCTTGCCGTCATCATAAGAAGAATGAAATTGCACAAACACATCAACATCAAAATCACCAACAATGCAAGTATCCTTTGCAAAACTACCGCCCAACACCGCCTTTGCACGAATATTTCCCTTCTTTGCAGCCCTGTTTATGTTATCAACAAAGGCTTCAGCTTCCTTCAAAACAGTATCATGAGGAACTATCCTCGAGACGACTTCATTTAAAATAGACTGAATTCTCAGCATAATATGTGGAAATAATGCAGGACTATAAATATTATGTTTTACAGCCGAAAAATATATTAATCAAAACACATTTGCCACCAGTATGAAAACAGTGTGGTTGATAGTGGCGCTTTCTTTGCTTTCACTTGACACTTTTGCGCTGATACCCGGCAAAAGCACATACGTTGGAAGCTGTATTGACGGCGAACTGCGGTGCGCAGGCATTTCAGTGCAAAAATGTCTTAATGGCAGATGGTTTATTGACAAAGTCTGCTCTTTTGGCACCCTGTGCGATGCTGAAATTAAAATGTGCACGTCTAAAAAGCGCGGACCAGCAGCCAGCACTTTTTCATCTTTGGTCAAACTTCCACCATGTCAGGACGGACAAGCAGTCTGCGAGCGCGCTCATGTGCTGATGTACTGCAAAAACAAGAAATGGCAGCGAGAAACCTGCAAGCTGGGATTCAGGTGCAATTCACACCGTGCCGGCTGCGAACCTGCAAGACCATTCATGGGAATTGAGTACCGACCACCTGTTGAAAAAATATCTGTTTTCCAGCCAGGCAAATCAAAATACCAGCCACCCTCGATCAAACGATACACTTATATTCGTTCTGACCATTTAAAGACGGCATGAACTTAATAGCTGAATTTGAAGCGTTTCAGAAAACCAGATCACTAGAAAATTATTTGCACAAGTCCGGGCAAAAAGAGCACGTGCAAATGGCGCCTATTTTTGACAAGTACAAGCACATACTTTCAAAGAACACACTAAAATCAATAAAGAATCTAACTCAGCGCGAAAATAAGCTACTCTATCATTCTATTGTTTTGAACATCATCAATCACAAAGTTGCGCCGGCAAGTGATGAAGCGTGCTATGCAGATGCTTCAGCAAAAGTAAACATTGATGGAATTGAGCTTCCATTGCGGCAAGCCAATGCAATGATACTTAATGAATCTGACGCGCAAAAACGAAAAAAAATTGTTAAAACAGTACAAAAAGCGACAAAACAGGCAAAAACCCCCATTGAACTTCAACTGCGTGCAAGGAAAGCGGCAATATTAAGTTTAACAGGAAAAAAATATCTCGAATATATTAGCTGGGTAAAGGAAGTTAATTTCAAAAATCTCGCTAAAGATGCAATTGCTATTCTTCAGACTTCCCCGAAGTAGTGTAGTTTGTGGCGCTTGATGTCTTTTAAGAAAGCGCTGTTCATTCTTTTTCTTGTGGGACAGTCACGCCTGAGCTTTC
>JACQIC010000090.1 GCA_016198725.1 Candidatus Aenigmatarchaeota archaeon
ACACTTAAGTCTCGATTTCTCGACGCTGGAAACGCCATGGAAGGCGTTCCAGCGAAAAATGAGGTGCAAAAATGAAAAGAATTAAATCATCGTGGGGAAATATTAACGGGATAAGACAGCTGTAGTGTTTTGTTTAAATGTAATCTGTATATACTTAATAATTATATAGAGTAAGCGCTGAAAGCCTGACATGGGGCTGATTTTCACTGATAAAGCACTTGAAAAAGTAAAAGAGTACATTGCTGAAGCTGCCAAAGAACAAGATGCTCCCACTAAACTATACTTTCGCATCGCTGTCAAAAACGGCGGATGTTCAGGGTTTGAATATGTCATGTCAATCGATAAAGTGATGAGCAGAACTGATCTTATGCAGAGCCAAAGCGGGCTTGAAATTGTTGTTGACAAAAAAAGCATACTGTACATTGATGGTTGTACAATAGATTATGTTGAAAGTATGATGGGCAGTGGTTTCAAGGTCAGCAACCCTAATGCTAAAGGTTCTTGCGGGTGCGGGCAGTCATTCGATGTATAACTTTATAAGCCATGCATAAAATTTACTTACACATGCAATGGTTTATCTATTCAATAATCGCACTTATCATCTGGGGATTTTATGGTTTTTTTCCAAAACTAACAACCGGTTATATTGACCCGAAAAGTGCAGTGGTATTTCAGAGCGTGGGGGGCATAATCATTGGCATATTTGTTCTTATTTTTGCTTTGAAGTTTAAGCCGGAAATGCACTTTAAAGGTATCTTGTTCGCGATTCTGACAGGAATTGCAGGAGTTACAGGCGCACTGTTTTTTTTATACGCGTTAAGCACTGGAGGGAAAACTGCTGCAGTAGTAACGATAACAGCGCTTTATCCATTAATTACCATAGCATTAAGCTTTTTTATTTTGCACGAAACTATCACAATTGTGCAGGGAATTGGTGTGCTTATGGCATTGGCGGCAATTGTGTTGATTTCAGTGTAGATTGCAGTATGTTAAAGACACTTCTGCTTACTCTGCTGAGTCACGCGAAAAATACGCAGATGTTTAGCTGATTCCGGCAAAGATTTCCATATTTGAAAGCTCGTGCATGACAATTGCAGTACATGCAAAAAATACCTCGTTTCAGGAGTTCTCTGTGCTCACTTTCTTTAACTTGATTTTCCAAGTATTTAAAGGAGGTGATGTCGATGAAGCCCGGACAAAAACGGTTTAATGTGTTCGACCGGATTAAATCCGTAAAAGAATTACTAGCACCCATTTCGCAAGACAGTTTTACCATTCGTGGACTCGTTTTGCGTTGTGTCAAGTTTCGAGTGGGTCAAGCAAAGAAACTCAACGGTACGGAAGCAAAAACGTATGATTTGCTTTTGAAGAATGGTTATCATCCAAAAAGAGCGTATGAATGGCTGCTCCTTGAGGATGCCCCGCCTCACATACGTGAGAAATTAGAACAGAAGAAGATCAGCATTGAAAATGCCCGGGCACAGTGTATTCAGTGGAAGAAGCTCTCAGGTTCACGACTCTCAACAGAGTTTATGGAAGAAATGAGAAATACCATTCGGAGGTTACGATGGAAAAGCCATGAAGGTTTGGAGATGCAATTGTAGTGAACAAATTGAGTAAAACGCAGGAAACAAAACGAAAGAGGAGAAAATACCCGAACGTGTTTTTCAAAAAGGAAATCCTCTCGCTATTCGACGCCATAGACAATCCGAGAACAATGATTGCAAGCTTCCTTACCTTCTTCTGCGCCATGCGCATTTCAGAAGCCTGCAAACTACAATGGGCGGACATAGACCTCCAAGAAGGCAGACTCAAAGTGGTCGACGGAAAATGCCACAAAGATGGTTTCATCCCCATCTCACCACTCGCAATTCCTATGCTGAAAAAGTGGAGAGAAATGAACCCTGGAGAAAAATACTTCCTACCCTCAGACAGATACAAAACAGGACATTACCAATCGGATTCTTTGTTTAAAGACTACTGCAGAGCCCTCAAAACAGCCAACTTGTACATCCCAAGTGAAATAACTGCAGTAGGAAGTCAACAACATCAATACAAATACCACACCCTGCGCCACAGCAGATGCACACACCTTCTTATAGTAAGGGAGGTTAATAATCGGATATATCTGGCAGCAAAGAGTTTTTTCTGAATCCGATTTGCAGTTGTTGAATGAGTTCTGGAAATGAGGACCAGATGCGTGTTCCGAGCCAGTTTTTCACGTTTTTCCAGTATTGTTCGATGGGGTTGAGTTCTGGCGAGTAAGGTGGTAACCTAATGAGTGTTATTCTTTTTTGTTTGATAAAGTTCATGACGTCTTTTGTGAGATGCCAGCTTGCGTTATCGATGATAAGACATAGTTTTTTGTGGCTTTTGCTCAGACGTTTGATGAACGCTAAATATTTTTTACCGTTGATTTTTGGGCTCAGTTTTGTTATGACTTTTCAAACTCCAAGTGCGCCGAAGGCGCAGGTCTTCTGATAGGGAGTTTGAATGTATTTTTTAGTGGGACGTGAACCGATAACAAACCACCCGCGAGTCATGTATGGAATTAAGGCGAAGATGCTTTCGTCCAGAAAGAAGATCTCATATCCTGTTTGCACAAGTTTTTTAATTTGTCGTCGAAGTTTTTTTTAAACTGCGCTTGTAGTTTCTTATTTGCCTTGATGTGCTCCGGTCTTGGTGTTTGTATTGACAAACCACAAGTTGCGACAAGATCACGAGTATATCTTAAAACGTAGGTGATACCAAAACGTTTCTCAATGAAATATTGAATCAGTTTGGTGGTCCAGATTTCAAACGGCAAACCCTGTTCTTTTGGAGATCGAGACAATGCTTTCTTCAAGGCGAGTTTTTGCACGGGCTTAAGCTTTGGCTTTTGACCTGCTTGTTTTTTCGCATGGCATCCTTGAATCCCACGCTGTTCAAATCGACGGAGAATATCGCTAACTGTTGTCACAGGCATTCCCGTGACGTCAGCGATAAAAGGCTGACTTTTTCCCTTCTTTCGTAAAATCGCACACTGCAAACGAAACTTTGACTTCGCATGAGTTTCCGCCGCGTACGACTCTTCCAGCTTCTTCAAACTCACATCCGCAAGAAACACAACACCCTTTTTCACAAACATAACAATCACCTCTCAAGAAAACAAGAATATAAAGCTTCTTAATAAAACTTCCGAAAATCAAACTCCCTTACTATAGCAACGGAGTTCCTGTGGAAAAAGTCCAGAAATTCATGCGGCATGACAAAATCGAAACAACCATGACCTACACGTGGATCCTCGACAAAGAAATGAACAAAATGGTCAAAGAAGTCGACATGGGAAGCTTTGACGAACTAACACAACCAACCAACAACCACCCCGCAATGCCTCCACAAAAAATAAATCCTCTAGAAATCGCGCAAAAAAGACTCGCATACGGAGAAATCACAATACGAGAATACCAAAAGATATCAAGGGCGTTTACAATTCCCGTATGATGCTTCGGAGTTTTAGTTGGAATCGCACGGTTTTGGTAACAAACTGACATCATAAGAGAATGGAGGATGTTCTTGAGCCTAGAAGGGGATTCTTTTTATATTGTGCTTTGAATAGAAGCAGGTATGAAACCTCGATTCCGCTTTAACCGTGTTCTTCAGGAAGTACGCCGTACGTTTCCTCATGCGAAGATAACTTCGCATAAGAAATTATCTGGCGGACTCGTGAGTCCAACGTATAAATTACGGATTTCTAAACCATCGAGAATTCTTGCAGTGAAAATCTATACCGCAAAGAATGCCGTACTGATTCGGAAGAATAATGATATACTTACCTTTCTTCGCAAAAAACACTTTCCTGTGCCTCGGATCTATTCCGACAGGTTGTTTGCAAAAAATGGCATCGTGGTTATGGACTTCATTCAAGGCAGAAATGCAGCGGACGTTTATGATAATGGCTCTTCACGAGTTCGGCGGAGATTACTTCAAAATGCGGGCAAGCTATTACGAAAGCTACATTGCCTCAAAATTCCTCCAGTCTGGATCCATCATAAGCACGAAGTAAGAGATGTAACCGCTTGGATTCTTTGGACAAGGAAACGAGTTAAAAAATACGTTGCATTTGCAAAAACAAATCTGGAAAAGAAGCACTATCATTTCCTTTCTAAAGAATTAGCAACATTTCTCAGATTATTGCAGAAAAATATAGACTTTGTACCATTGCATTGGGATTATCACTTAAGCAACCTGATGGCGGCTCCAAATGGCAGAATTCTGGGACTGCTTGATTTTGATAATGCCATGAAAGGACATAATTTAGCAGATCTTGGCATCGCGAATTACTGGTTCCAATTTCGATATGATAATTACAAGAATTTCAATCACTTCTTGGACGGATACGGACTGCCTGATCAGAAGGAAAGGCAACTCATCAGAGGATATGCACTACTTCATCTGGCCGCCGTGACGAGATCTCAATGGGGAAAGAAACAACTTCAATGGCTCATACATAAGCACATACAGATGCTTGACAGAATGATGCAAGAATGATCGGTTTTGTGGCTGCAACTGGCCACAATTTCACTTTGAATTCCAGAGAAGATGGAAGAATTTCTTATACGATTCTGCGGCATGTGGTTCATCAATAAGAAGACCGTATGGCTTTTCTGTGTAGATGATGATTGCTACTTTTTGTCCGCAGATAATGGTTTCAGTTATTTCTTCGAAGTCCTTTTTCGTTGTTTTGACTTGAGTATGTGGTAGTTTGTTAAGTTTTTCTGCCCACCATTTTAATGAAGAGTGAAATAGTAGTCGAGCATTGAGTTTTTTGTGCAAACGCACTTTGTGAAAGCTCTCCCAGAAATAATCGCCAAGAAGATCGTGCGCTTGCTGAGGGCCGCCGTACGCATAATAGTCCTTTGAACTTGTTTCCAGCATAATGTGCTCAATTATTTAAGTCCTTGACTATAAGAAGGGCGATGAAGTATTTTATTATCTCGTTGATTGCGAGGGGCGAAAGGCGCTACTGGTATTTCTTGATGGGAAAGAAAGAGTTAGCACAAATCATGTGCAGCTAAACGGAACTACTTTTCAGGTCAGACGATAATTGAGCATTTTGAGATTTTCTGACGATTGCTTTATACATTTCATCAAAGTGCTGTTCAAACACTAAATCTCTCTCTAAAACGCAATGCAGAACGAATGAGGACACACTCGCATATCCTTTTGAAGCCGCTTTATTCTTGATTCTGCTATGTTGTTCAGGTGTTACGCGGACTTGAATTATCTTGGTTCTTTCCATCTTTATACCTCAACAAGTAGTAATCTTGTTTTGACTCTATCTCGATAAGATCGCACCTTTTCAACGTCGTAAAAACGTTTTTTGTATTCGTAATGCTAAAACCGGGTTCGGCGAGGTATAACTTTGGATTGATCTCACGGAGAATCTTGTTAATGCTGTATAATCTCGTAATAATAATTGCATAATAAGATGAACGAGAACAGATTTTTTTCACATCCTTGATCTTGATTTCTGACTGGTTCCTAATCAACTCAATCATTCTACTAAAATGCTTGCTTGTCTTCTCCAATAAAAAAACCGGTTGCATACCAGTTATCAAGCATCACGAAGAGATAAAACGAGCACGCGGGTTTTGACCCCCTTTTCTACCCCCTTTTTGACCCCCGTCACCGCCGAAAGTCAGTTCTCATGTATCTTTTTGAGCTGCCAAGAATACCGGTTCAAATCCAGAATGCCGACGAAAGATTTATGAGTTTCAAAGCTAAACCACTCCCGGAACAAGCAAGAAAAGCGCAATTCCGGCAAAAACCATGCAGAAACTCAACATTTCCCAACAAACCACATTCCAAAAAACACTCAAAATAGTGCATTCTATAGACGAGAAAAAGCCCGCCCTTGGAATCAAGGTCCAAAAGCGGGAATACGCCGCGACCCGGATTTGAACCGGGAGTTCCTTTCGGAAACGGTTCTCTGTTTTTAGATTCGAGACCGTTGCAATACCGGGTTATGCGATCGCGGCAATGCAGGAAGTAATCTTTCGCACTTTTTAAATCCAATTACTTTTCCAGAATCCCGCTGTTTTTTTCTCGTTCTTTCAGATGGCAGGTGTCTCCTATGCAAACGAGGTGTGCAGTATCGTTTTCAACTTCTATTATGTTTAGTGTTGTTGGCACGATTTGTTTTTCCCTGATTTTGAGCGTGTGTTCTTTGTTTTCTATTTTTTGTGCTGCAGAAATCAGAAAACTTATGAATGTTCCGTGGCTGACAATCAAAACATTTGAGTTGGGAGGGCAAAGTTTTGTTATTTTTGACCATGCTTGTTTTGCTCTTTTGGCGACATCTTCAAAATTTTCTCCGCCTTCAGGTCTGTAGTCTTCTCTGTTTTTTCGTGATTTCTCAACTTCTTTCTGGCTTTCACTGAAATGTGTTCCTTTGAATATTCCCCAGCTTCGTTCGCGAAGACAGGATAAATATTCTATTGAAGTGCAGCGGTGGTGTTCGTGGATTTGTTCGCAGGTTTGTTTTGCTCTCAAGGCGTCACTGCACAAAATAACGTCAAACTTTTCTTCCTTCAACCTGTGCCCAAGTTTTTTTGCTTGATTAATGCCTGTCGCATTCAGCGGTTCTTCTTCTTTCTGAAGAACTCCGTTCTTGAAAGCTTCTGTTTTCCCGTGTCTGACAATTATGAAGCGTGTCATGCATTACTAAAATTGCGCTTTATTTTTAATTATGTGCATTACTTATGTCGTTCATTGATTGTCAGAAATAATTATATACTTATTCTTCATCTAAAAAATTATGTTGATGAAAAGTGTGAACCCTGCTACTCTTGAATTTATTGGCGCAACAAACTGCTGCACTGAAAAAGATGTGGCTAAAGCTGTTGAGAATGCGCGTATTGCTCAGCAGGCATGGCAGTCAATGAGTGTTGATGACAGAATTATATTGCTTGAGCATGTTCGTAATGAGTTGAAAAAAAACGCAACTTCAATTGTATCCACGATTGTGCGGGAGATTGGCAAGCCGAAGATTGAGGCAGAGTTTGAACTGCTTGACGCCATGGAAACAATAAATTATTATTGTGCTGAAGTTAAAAAAATTCAGGGTAAAGATGTTTTGCTTGATTCAGGAATGTGTCCATTCACTTCCGCGCGGGTTGATTTTGTTCCTCATGGCGTGATTGGGCTGATTACTCCATGGAATTATCCGTTGAGCTTGTCGTTTTGGACTATCGCACCTGCTTTGCTGGCAGGCAATACTGTTGTGTACAAGCCGTCAAAGAATGCTGTTCTTGTCGGCAGAAAAATTGGAGAGATTCTTCAGCATGTACTGCCTGAGGGCGTGTTTCACGTGCTTGTTGGCGATTCGAGAACAGGAAAGACGCTTGTGAGGTCTGGTGTTGACAAAATTTTTTTTACTGGTAGTGTTTCTGCTGGCGAATGGATTATGAAAAATTGCGGCATTACTCCTTTGGCTTTGGAGCTTGGCGGAAAGGATGCTGCAATCGTGTGTACTGATGCCAATCTTGATTTTGCAGTGCAAGGTATTGTGTGGGGTGCTTTTACGAATGGCGGGCAGTGTTGTGCTGCTTCAGAGCAGGTGTTTGTTGAAGAGGAGATTTATTCGAGATTTGTTGAAAAAGCTGTTAATTTTACGAAGAGTTTGCGTGTGGGAAAGGAAATTAGTCCGTTGATCAGTGAAGAGCAGTTGAATAAAGTTGAGTCTTTGGTGAACAATGCAAAAAAGAAGGGGGCGAAAATTCTTGTTGGAGGCAAAAGAATCAACAAAAATGGATTCTGGTTTGAGCCGACAATTGTTACTAATGTTACGCCGAATATGCGGGTGTGTGCAGAGGAAATTTTTGGTCCTGTGATGATAGTGAACAAGGTTAAAAGTGCAGGCGACGCTGTAGAAGTTGTTAACAAGGGCTGTTTTGGTTTAGGCGCAAGTGTGTGGAGCAAAAATATTTCTGCGGCCAGAAAAATTGCTGCGAAACTGAATGTTGGCATGGTTTGGCTAAATGAAGTGAATCTTCCATTGCCTGGTGGGGATTATTGGGGTGGCGTGAAGTGCAGCGGACTGCGAAACACAGAATCTAAGCTCATGCAATGTCTGAAGTCAAAAACAATGATAGTGTATGCTGGTAAAGAATCGCGAACGTGGTGGTATCCGTACTCATGACTGAACAATCATTGAAAGCAGAAACTCGGAATGGCAAGTTGTTGCGCGAAACCATTCTTGGAGGACAGGATGGACTTGTCAATGTTCTGGGAGTTGTGCTGGGCGTGGCTGCCGCCACCACTGAACAAAGAATAATCATTGTTTCAGGACTTGCTGCGACTTTTGCAGAATCGATTTCTATGGGCGCTGTTGCGTACACGTCAACAAAGGCCGCTCATGATTTTTACAAGTCAATGCTGCAGAGGGAGGAGCAGGAGATTGAAAAAGTGCCAAGGCTTGAAAAAGACGAAATCAGAACAATATTCGCAAAAAAAGGATTCAAGGGAAAAATGCTCAGTGATATTGTGAAAAGAATAACTTCAGACAAAAAAATCTGGCTTGAAACAATGATGGCGGAAGAGCTGCGCTTGTTTCCTGACGAGTATGAACACCCGCTGAAAAGCGGGATTGTTGTTGGGCTCTCAAGCGTGGTTGGGTCTTTCATTCCATTGCTGCCTTTCTTTTTCGTGACAGGTATTCCTGCAATGGGTGTTGCAGTTGTGATTTCCAGCTTGTTTTTGTTTGTTGGAGGCAGCATTAAAGCCAAGCTGACTATTGGTGATTGGCAACGCAGCGGCACAGAAATGCTTCTAATTGGAATGACTGCTGCACTAGTCGGGTTTGCCATAGGAAAAATGCTTGGTATAAGCTCATGAAAAAAATCATGTGCAAAAATTAGTGCTAAAATAATTATTTGCATGCCCACTCAAAAGAGCAAATAAAAATCCCAATCGCCGCAAGCGGCGGGGTATTATAAACAATAGTTGGGATTTGTAGAAAACCACCCATGAGATGGAATAATCAATGCCACACGCAAGTAAGTTGGTACACGGTGGTTTTTGACACGCTCAGAATTCCACACATTGCAAAAAATTATTGTGGAATTCCGACGTTTAATGTTGCGAATACCCTTCAACAAGTGATTGCAACAAACCCAGTCATCGCAAGCG
>JACQIC010000093.1 GCA_016198725.1 Candidatus Aenigmatarchaeota archaeon
CAAGCGTTTAATTTAATTTTTGGCAAATATGTTAAGAAGCTTACATTAAAAACAAAAACCGATGTGGATGACATACTTGTTGAAATGTTCAGAAAACCTTTTTATGTTTTAATCATTTTGATTGGTTTGTTTTTTTCTTTAAAATCTCTGCCAGTGCTTACGCTTTACGTGCCAGTGATAAGCAAATTCTTTTTTACTGCATTTGTTTTAATTTTGTCAATATTGTTGGCTCGAGTGCTTTCTTTTCTTATTAGTAGGTGGTTTAAAGTTCACAAAAGATTTGAGAAGACACCAAAACTCATAAGTAAAGTCGTTAGCGTTGTTATTTATCTGATTGCTTTTTTGATGATACTGGGCTATTTTGAGATTGAAATAACTCCGTTAGTTGCCACACTTGGTCTTGGTGGTTTGGCAGTTGGATTGGCTCTTCAAGCTACATTATCTAATTTTTTTGCGGGATTGCACATTATTTCAGACAATCCGATTAGTATAGGTGATTTTGTAGAATTACCTGATGCGAATATTTCCGGTTATGTTGATGATATTGGCTGGCGTTCAACAAGAATTAGAACATTGCCTGATCAGATTGTTATAGTACCTAATTCCAAACTTGCTGAAAGCATAATAATAAATGATTGTTTGCCGAGGCCTGAAATGGCTGCGTTGGTTCAAGTGGGAGTTAGTTATGAATCTGATTTGAATAGAGTTGAAAAAGTCACAGTTGATGTTGCACGGAAAATTCAAAAAACAATTTCTGGAGCCGTTAAAAACTTTGAACCATTTATTAGATATCACACTTTTGGGGACTCAAACATTAATTTCACTGTCATTTTGCGAGTGGAGCAATTTGTTGATAAATATCTCGTAACACATGAATTCATAAAAGCACTTAAAGAAAAGTATAATGAAGAAGGAATAGAAATCTCTTGGCCGGTTAGAAAGATATATACTGCCGGCAGTAATTATAAAAAATAACGTACGTGTTTAGCTGGAATCTTTTCTGCAGGACCACATGTTCATTCGAGGACACGAAAATCTCGAGTTCGCTAACGCTCACACGAGATTTTCAAATGCTACGGAGCGTTTTGCTTCGAAGTTTTTGAATTTTCGCGTATGAGCTGACGAAGTCGGCGAATACAGAAAATTTACTTCTTTTCTTAATTGCCAATCTGAATTGGAGTGGTTCTTGTTTTTGCAGTGTTGCATGCTCCGTCTAAGCAGGGGCAAGTAACGTATACGTTGGCAGCCCAGTTTTCGTTCATGCAAATAATTTCTTTTAATTCCACGGGGTTTGTGCACGTATCAGAACGTGTTTCTTTTTTTCCGTTAAGTGATACAAAACTTGCCATTTCTTTTTTGAAAATGTCTGCTGTTTCTTTTTCGCATTCAAATACTGGGTCAAGAAGGTTGGAGACTGATGTGAGCATGAATTCTGTAGGAATATTTGGTTTTGCAAAATTTTCAGGTGGGGAGAGTAATTCCTGCACGCATCTTCCTTTCAGGCAGGGACAGCTTACTTTTATTTTGCCTACTTGGTTGTCATTTATACACGTAAATTCATTTAATTGCATGATGTCTGCGCACTGGTCAAAAAAGGTTCTTTGTTCTCCACTTGTTAAAGTAACTGTTATCGGTTGTTTTTTCAAATAATCAGCAGGTTCGCTGCTGCATTTATTTACTAATATGGCTGATGCTGCAGTATCCAGAATTGATGCGCCTTTAGGTGGAACAGATGCCGGGAAATCAGTAATAGGCGGCAGGCATTTTCCGTCATGACAAAAGCAGCGTACAAATAATGAGCCAAACCATTTGTCCTGCACGCACACATACTCGTTCAGAATATCCTGCCCAAGACATTCATCTTCACGTGTTTTCTGAACTCCTCTCGTGCTGTACGTGATGGCATCTTTTTTCTCAACATCTGCATTTTTTTGGCAGCTGGTTATTGTTTCAGGTTCGACAAATTTTTCACCTGCAGTCAATGTTGCCCAGTTTGGAAGTGTTGGTGTGGGAAAATCTTTTGGTGCTGCTTCCATGAGCTTAGACTGGCATGCTCCGTCTGCGCATGGGCATGTTAGGTATGTCCACCCTGCGAAATTGTTGTTAATGCACGTGAGCTCTCCTAATTCATTTTGGCTCATGCACACGTCATCAATTTTTCTTTCACTTGAAAGTCCTTTGTTGAAAATCAGTGCTCCTTTGGTTAAGTAATCAACTGTTTTCTCGCAAGACAGTTCAGGTTCTGCACTGTATAAAGTTTTTTCCTGGAGTATTGCTCCTGGTGGTAGAGGGAGGATTTGCCATTCAGTTGGAATCACTGCTGCTTCTTTGACGCACTGGCCTTGAATGCAGCCGCCTTCGCACTCAACAATAACTGAAGCTTCCCATTTTTTGCCTGTGCAGAAGAATTCTTCAAGTATTTTATCATCGTGGCATACGTCTGTGGAATGAAAAGGAGGATTCATTTTTCTTGTTTGTTGCTTAAAGAAATCAATTTCGGCTATGCTTTTTTCACAAATGGTGTGCTCTGTGGTGAGAGGGTCGTCTCTGTACGTTAAAACTTTTGCACCAGGTACGCTTTCTATTGCAGGCCTGACGCACATTCCTTCCTTGCATGGACAGCTCATTTTAAGTTCTCCGGCATAAAATTGGCTTGCACACGCGTATTCAATAAGTTCATTGTCTGATGCGCACTTGTCTTCCAGTTTCAGTTGCTGTGCGCCTACGAACATTGTAAGAGTTTCTCTCCCGAACGGCTCAATGGTTTTGACGCAACTGTGCCCTTCTGTTGGCAGCACTTGCTTGTCGATGACAAACTGGTTTTCAATTCTGACGTCAACTGGTACTTTATCTGGTTTTTGTATGACTCCAGTGCATGCGCCATCTGTGCATGGGCAATTGATTGTTAACTGTCCAACTTCTGTTCCTGTGCACGCAAACTCAATTAGTGTTCCGTCATTAAGGCAAAAGTCTGTTGCAGTGGCAAGGAGTTCTGTATCTTCAATACCGCGTCTCATAATCATGTTGTATGGGTTTAAGAAAAAGGTATTGTCTGACGCGAGGGGATAAAACTGAATTGTTTCTTTTAACTGAATATTTCCTCCTGACTTGTCGCATCCTGCAGAAGGAAGAATGATATTTCCCCTGAGGTTTGCAAGCAGCGCAAGCGGACCTGGCGGCAAGGGTGATGGGTGTTCTTGTCTGAACTTTTCTTTTTTTTGTGCTTCTATTTCTTGTATGGTTAATACTTTTTCCTGTTCTCCTGAAATACAGTTTCCGTCTCCGCACTTTGTTCCAGTTGGGCAGTCAATTTCTGCAATTTTTATTGTGCTATCTTCACAAAATAGTTCTCTTACGTAGTCTGCAGTGTGATAAGGATTTGCCTTGATGCAATTATCATATTGTATTACTGGATTGTTATACGATATTGCTGCACCTTTAGTCATGACGTCTTTGTTATCAGAATCCCTGCACCATTTTTCACTTTCTTTTGGCGCAGGCCAGTTGTATGGTGGTTCTGCGTAGGGCCATTTTATTTGGCAGTAGCCTTCTTTGCAGATATGTTCTTTTGGGCATTGAGCAATTTGCAGAAACTGTGATCTTGTGTCAAACTGAAGAGTGCAAATGCCGAACACCACCCTTCCATCTTCAAGACAGCTGCTCTCAAACATAACTCCATTTGGAAGTTCTATGCTGGTTTTGTCAAGGATTCCTCTGGTGCCAGTGATCTTGCAGGGCTTTAGCACAGGTATTTTTGTATACTCTTGTGGTATGCACCTGCCTTCGTAGCATCGCCCTTCCGGACAGGGAATATCCTGTGTGCGCACAGTATTTCCGTCACAGTACGCTTCTTTCATAAGGTTGTAATAGTGTGATGGTTTTGTGCGGTCAATGTCGCAAGTA
This sequence comes from Candidatus Aenigmatarchaeota archaeon, assembly GCA_016198725.1. Classification (GTDB taxonomy): domain Archaea; phylum Nanobdellota; class Nanobdellia; order Woesearchaeales; family ARS49; genus JACQIC01. The sequence continues at coordinate 3,904 of JACQIC010000093.1, forward strand.
TCAACAACAAGCGTGCCATCAGGGCTAATGGCATTGCCGGGCATATTGATTTCTATTCCACCATCGCTATCAAAGCAAGTGTTTGGCTGAAGTGCAACATTGCCTGATAATCCTCCTTTGTAAGTGAGTACTGCTCCTGCTGCAGCTATTAAAAGGATTAATAACATTGAGCTTACTTGTCCTTTATTTGAATTTGAAATATTCATTTACCCATTTCTCCGGCGGTTCTATTTCTCTTTTGACTCCTTTTGGCAATGGAGCAGGTGGCGTTGTAATGACTGGCGCAACCTGCTGAAGCGCAGCGACTGGCACAGCCTGCTGAACTAATGGTGGAGTTGTCTTTTCTTCAATCAATGCAGTTTTTGCTGTCAGTTCGGCAAGTCTTCTTTCTTCTGCCTTGCGCTGTTCTTCAAGACGTGCTTGAAGTTTTTGCTGGGCGGCAACAACATCAGTTTTTGCCTTTTGTGTAATTTCTTCTCTTTTCTCAGCGTCTACACGTGTTTCTTCTGCTTTTTTACGGGCGTCTTCAGCACTTTTTTTTTCTTCCTCTGTCCTGAGTTTTTCTTCAAGCTTTTTCAACAATGCTTTGTTTGGAACAATTTCCATTATTTCTGGAAGTTTGGCATCAACCTGTGGGCAGTTTTCAATAAACTTTGGATGAACTGCGACTCTTTCACCTTTTTTTTCTCTGAAAATTTGCATGATTTGTTCTGCCAAATTTTTGCATTGTGCAGTCATTTCTTTTACGTCTTTTGAGGGGTTTAAATCTAATTCAACTGGAGGCGCTTTTTTTCGTTCTTCCTCGATCTGCTTTTCTTCTTCGCGTTTTTTTTCTGCTTCTGCCTTTTCAAAAGATATAAATGGCATGACTGCGGGAAGACCAACATTAACTCGCTGACAACCTTCAATAAATCCTGGATGAATGGCTGCTTTATCTGCCTTTTTTTCTCTGAACAACTGCATTATTTGATTGGCAATTAATTGACATTGATTCGCTAACTCCTGCGGATTGCCTGAAGGTATTGTTTCTATTGTAGCTGCCTGTCTTCCTGTAATCTCAAGAAAGAAATTTGCAGTTGGGGACCAAACGTTTCCATTAAACATGAAAAACCCCCAAGGTGTCCAACGAATACGTTCATGATTTGCAATCACAGTTGTGGTAAAAAACACAAAAAATAATATAATGATGCCAAAGTGCATTAATAATTGAAATTTTCTGCACTTTAGTAGCATAATACTTATCATATCACTTACACGTATAAATAATTTACTGGTGCTAAAACAATTTCTATGAGAATGTCTTGCTTAACCAGTTCAACACTCGCGCAAAAAATCCTGTATTCTCAGGAAGTTTTTCAGCTGAGGGTTCTTCTTTTTTTACCTCTTTTTTATCTGCTTCATTTCCGGTTATTTCTGTTTTTGTTTCAGCGGGTTGTGTTTCTGCAGGTAGTGTAGTTTTCTCTGCTGGCTTTATTTGTTCTGGCGGCTGAACTTCTTCTTTTTTGTATGCTTTGCACTTGCAGTCTTTTTCGCACATTCCTGCAAACCCGTCTGCATCAACGCAAAGTCTTCCAGGGGGGTCGCACTCTTCGCCTCTGTCCTGTTGTATTTGCTTGTCTCCGCATTGTGGCAGTAGTTTTACTTTTGTTTTTTTTGGCTTTGTTGCATTAACTGGCGTTGCTGCAGTTACAGTGGGTGTTGTGATGCTTGTTTGCCCGCTTTTGACGCATCCAGCCAATCCTTTGTCTGAAATGCATTTGTCGTATCCGTAGTCAGAGCATTTGTAGTCTTTGCTCACTGCAAGGTTGCCTATGCACATGTATTCTTTTATCCATTCTCCTTCTTTTATTTTTACTCCATTTTTTTCCCGCATGCAATAGTCTGATAACACTGTTTTTGCCACTGTTGTGTTGCCATGCTTGGACAGGAATTCTTTTGGATATGACGGGTCGATTGGTCCTTCATCACTGTCAGTGCAAGTGGCCGCAATGGTAGGAAGTAAAAGTACTACTGCCATGCTTACAAGAATTATAAGCGTTTTATTCATACATTTCTGGTTGATGTCATTATATAAAAATGTTCTCCTGCAAGATTTTAAATATTACATTGTTTAAATTGTATTACTATGATGGTTATAAAAAAGTTGTATGCCGAAGGAAAAATAACTTTCAGCGAGGCAGCACACCACTCAGGACTTACGCTGTTTGATATGGAGCATTATCTTGTTGACAAAGGATTTAAGTCTGAATATTCTATTGAAGATCTTGAAAATGAACTTGCATTGTTGCCATAAAACTAATAATCAACTCCTTTTTTTGGCGTTATTTTCGCAGGCATTTTTAGGGTTACAACTTCTGTTACAAAGTCTGCCCTGTTTATCAGCCCGAGTGTTGCAAACCTTCCAGTCATATATACTACAGTTGGCGACTGCACAGTATCAAGAAACTTCAGAACGTCATTCTCGCTTAACAATCCAAGCGCAACAGCGTAATTTATTTCATCAAGTATGAGGAGGTTTGGTTTTTGTTTTGCTGTCGTGTATGCGAACTCAAGCCCTTTTGCAGCAAGCTCTTTGTCTTTTTTGCTTGGGTGCAGGACATCAACCCATTCTGCCCTGCCAAATTGATGGATTTTATACTTTGGTCCGAGTTTTTTTGCTATTTTGATTTCTCCAACGTACTTTCTGCCTTTCATGAATTGTATTATTGTGACGCGGTGCCCGTGCCCAAGTTGTCTTAGCGCTGCTCCGAGTGCAGAAGTTGTTTTCCCGGCGCCAAGTCCTGTCCACAAATAAACAAGCGCTCTTTTTTGCATACTAATATGTTTGCAATTGTTATATATAAATTATTCTCTCCATATTTTTATAAATATTCCACAAATACAGTTTATTTATGCTTTGGAGCGAATACGAGAGCGAAGACGAAACTATTTATTTTTGTGGACATAGTTGGCAGCAAATTAGCAGGCTGCCTAAAGATGCTGCTTTTCTTGTTCGCTCAGTTGGAACTGAAAATGTCAGCGATTTAGAAACCGGCATTAGCGAATATGAAAAAAAAACTGGCAAAAAGATTCCATATGTTATGGTCATGATACGAAAGGATGATGTCAGATTTTATGTGCAACGAAAGTATTTAAAGGACATTACTGATTTTCTGAAGCCACGCGTTGGCAGTGGCAGAAAATAGACAACTGAGCCTGAGCAACACCAATTTTTATTTTAATCCGTGCATTTTGTTGAAATGCACCTGCCTGAGTATTCTTCTTGTGCTGTGAGAATTTCTTCTGGTTTTGCAAAGTATAGAACTTGTTGCGGTTTGCTTCCTGTTCTGTATACTGTTATTCCTTTGCATTTTAGTTTGTGTGCGAGCAGATATACTTTTTTCACGTCTTCGACTGTTGCTTTGAATGGGAGATTTACTGTTTTGCTGACTGCGTTGTCTGTATGTTTTTGGAATGCTACTTGTATTTTTACGTGGAATTCTGGCGAAATGTCAAAGCTTGTGACAAATAGTTTTTTCACGTCTTTTGGTATTTCTTTGATGTTTTGTATGCTTCCTTGTTTTGCTACTTTCATCATTAAGGATTTGTTGTAGAATCCTCTTTGTTTTGCAATGTCTTCAAACAATGGTGACACTTCAAGCAGTCTTTGCCCGTCAAGCACTTCTTTGATGTATGCGACAGCAAATAGCGGTTCTATTCCTGCATTTGCTCCTGCTATTATGCTTATTGTTCCTGTTGGTGCTATTGTTGTTACTGTGCTGTTTCGCATTGTTTTGTATTTTTTTGAGTGTATGCTTTTTTCAAAGTTTGGAAAGTTTCCTCTTTCTGCTCCGAGTTCTTGGCTTTTTTTGTGCGCTTCTGTTTTGATGAACTTCATTAGTTTGTCAGCAAATTCTATTGCTTTGTCTGAATTGTATGGCGTGCCGAGTTTGATGAGTGTTTCTGCAAATCCCATCACTCCAAGTCCTATTTTTCTGTTTGCTTTTGTTATTTGTTCTATTTCAGGAAAGGGGTATTTGTTTGCATCTATTACATTGTCAAGGAAGTGTATTGCCAGACGGACTGTTTTTTTGAGTTTTTCCCAGTCAAACTTTTTGTTTTTGCCAAACATTTTTTTAAGGTTGAGCGAGCCCAGATTGCATGATTCGTTTGCCAGTAAAGGCTGCTCGCCGCATGGGTTGGTGCTTTCAATTTTTCCTGCTTGTGGGGTTGGATTTTGTCTGTTTATTTCGTCAATAAATATCATTCCTGGGTCGCCGCTTTCCCATGCTGATTGTGCAATGTTGTCAAATATTTCTGCTGCGTTTAGTTTTCCTGTTTCTTTTCCTGTCCGCGGGTTTACCAGTGAAAATTCTTTTTTTTTCAAAATAGAGTCCATGAACGCATCAGTTGCTGCTACTGATATGTTGAAGTTTGTCATGAAGTTTTTGTCAGTTGTTTTGCATTTTACGAATTCAAGAATGTCTGGGTGATCGCAGTTTAGCACTGCCATGTTTGCTCCTCTTCTTTTGCCGCCTTGTTTTATTACTCTTGTTGTCGTGTCGTATATGCTCATGAAGCTTATCGGTCCAGATGCGACTCCTTTTGTGCTTTTGACAAGGTCTCCTTTTGGCCTTAGTTTGCTGAATGTGAATCCTGTTCCTCCTCCTGACTGGTGGATTATTGCCATTTTTTCCAGTGTTCCAAAAATTCCGTGCAGCGAGTCTTCTACTGGGAGTACAAAGCATGCAGACAGTTGTCCGAGTGGTGTGCCTGCGTTCATTAGTGTTGGAGTGTTTGGCAGGAATTCGAGTTTTGACAGCATGTTGTAAAAGTCTTCTTCTGTTTTGATGACTGATACTTTTTTGTATGTGCCGTCCACTTGTGCAACTGCTTTTGCTACTCTGTGGAAAAGTCTTGCGGGTGTTTCTATTATTGTGCCTTCATCGTTTCTGAGCAGATACCTGTTTGCGAGTACTGTGAGCGCATTTGGTGTTAGTCCTATGTCGTCTCGTACGCCGTGATAAGTGCTGAATCCTATCATTTTTTTTTCTTCCTGTTTGTGCTTGGCGTAGGCTTCTGCTGTTGTGACGAACTTTCTTTTTCGCAATACTTCATCTATAACGTCCCTTATGTCTTTGAATGTTGGCGGCAGTTCTTTGCTGAAATGTTTTTCAAGAATGTCAATGACGTTTTTGCCGAGTTTTTTGCCAAGTTTTAAATCTGCTTTTGCATCTTTGAGTGCGCGTTCGATTGAGAGCGTGATTTTCTCGGGCTCAAAAACAGCTAATGCGCCGTTTCGCTTTCTGATGTGTGTTATTCTTATCATTCCAACTATGTTTTGGCGACGGTCTATCTATATAAATTTTTCGTGGTCAAGTATGTTGATGAAAATGTCTCACACTACTGTTGAGTGGTCGTATAGTCACTTAATTTTTCTCTGTTTTCTTAACGTGAATGCAGCTTACTGGGCAGGATTCTTCTGCTTCTTTATTGGTGCCTGGTTCTGCTACTTCAAGCTCTTCCAACACTCCTTCTGGAACATTTTTGTGCACAGCGCCTTTAATATCGCTTTTGCCGTCTTCATTCATTTCCCAGTATTCAGGGCTTACAGCCACACACGCGTTGCACCCAATGCATTTCCAGCGCTCATGAATAACTTTAAATGGCATACTTTATGAGAACTGTATCTAATTTATAAATGTTAAGAATCACTCCACTTTCAAATCCAGTGGCAGTATCATTTGGTTTGATGGCAGTGCAACAAACTTTGTGTTTGGATTGTTGTACAGCATCTGCAAGGTTTCTATTTGTTTGAATTTTAGCACTTCTGGGTTTTCTTTTATTGCTTGTGACACGAGCCGTAATGATTCTGCATCGCCTCTTGCCGTAGCTATTTTCTGGTTTGCTATTCCTTCTCCTTCAAGCTTTTTTCGCTTTGCTTCTTTTTCAGCAATATCTATCTCAAACTGTTTTTTGAATGACATTTGTTCTGCTGCTTGTTTTTCTTCAATGGATTTTCTTATTTGTTCTGGATACGCCACATCTCGCACAAGCACTTCTTCAAGGACAAACCCGTCTTTCTTGAAAAGCTGTTCAAGTTTTATTATCATTTCCTGTTGCAAGCGTTCTCTTCCAGTGCCATACATCTCTGTGATGCTCATTGTTCCTGTTACTTCCCGCGCAACTGAGCGTATTTCAGGCATTATTGTTCCGTCAATAAAGTTTGGCGTGAATTCCTGGATTATTCTTGGAGCTGATTCTGGCTTTACTCTGAACAAGACTGACAGGTCAAGTGTTATCAGGAGTCCTTCTTTGCTTGGAACTTGTATTGCTATGTCGTTGCAGGAGCGGTCTTTTTCGCATTCTTCTGCAGTGCCGTACATGTTTATGGTTGTTCGCGCGGTTTGCACAAGGTAGACTGTCTGTAGTACTGGTAGTTTGAAACTCCATCCTGGACTTCGTACACTGTCGAGCCGCACACCACTCCACGCAGTATAATCCACGCCTACTTTTCCTGCTGGAATGATTACCAAAACGGAAAATACAAACACGAGCGCCAGAACTGTTGCCCCGATTATCCATGATGCTTTTTTCATCATCTGAACAATGGGAATGTCAACAATGTCAGCTTCTGTTCTTGCCATGTTTCCTCTTTTTTATTTGAAGGAAGTGCCGATATATAAACTTACGCACTGCATTTTATAGTGTACTATCCTAAAAGTATTTCCCCACGACAAGAATTGTTCTGCTTCTATGAAGCTGAACAAAACTAAAGTCGTGGGAATCCTATGGAAGAAAAACAAAGGATTGAGCAGTTACCAAG
>JACQIC010000097.1 GCA_016198725.1 Candidatus Aenigmatarchaeota archaeon
AAAAGGAGCACGAATCCTTGAAACAATTCTAAGCATCATCGAAACGATTCGCCTTCAAGGGAAGAATCCCCTTGAAGAGATGTACCGAATGCTCACTTCAAGAGCCTAACCAATTACAAAAAAGTAGAAGATTTATAAACTACAGTTCTAAACATTTTTCTGAGTGAGCACCAAAAGTGCGAACTCGGAAAATGAAAATGAACATCGCAGAATTGCAAGCAGGACAGGGAAAAGTTGACGTTGTTGGTGAGATAACAAAAGTTGAAGAGCCAAGAACTTTTAACAAGTTTGGCAAAGAAGGCAAAGTGGCAAATGCTGTTTTGAAAGATGCTTCTGGCGAGATTAAGCTGACTCTTTGGAATGAGCAGGTTGACCAAGTCAAGCAAGGCAACAAGGTTCACATAGCCAACGGGTATGTTTCTGAGTTTAAAGGTGAGAAACAACTGAGTACTGGCAAGTTTGGAACGCTTGAAATAGTCACTTGAGTTCTTGCAAGTGGTTGACTACTGCATGTCTAAGCGTCCAGTCCATTCGTTTTACTTCGCTGTTTGTAGGTAAAATTTGAAGTATTTTCACTGCATCTGGCGTCTTGACGTGCTCGCATGCTTTGTGCAGTTCTGAAAACGTGTGGAGAAAAAGTCTTTCATCTTTTCTCTGCAGAGCAATAGTCGTTTTTATCAAGTGCTGAACAAGTACGGTGAGCTCTTTTTGAGGCATATATTGTTTATTGTGCGAAAGGAATATAAATCATTTGATTTCACAGAGTAGTGATGGGAGGGTAGCTCAGCCTGGGAGAGCACACGGCTGAAGACCGTGGTGTCGGGAGTTCAAATCTCCCTCCTCCCATACCTTTCTCCCTCTTCATTTTCCAGAGTTCGCAAGCTCACTCGGGAAAATGATAAAAATCAGATAAATATATGTACCTCCTAATTATTCATGGTTTATGCGAAATTTGGTGTTTGCATTTATGATTGTAGCGCTTGCGGTTCTTATTGGGTGTGTACCGACTGTTGAAAAGGTGGAGTCTGTTGTTGATGTTCGAGAAAGTGTTGTTGAGCCAACATCGCAGGCTATAAAAGAACCAAAGCCCGCAATACATGTGAATGGAGCAAGTCCTTCAATTCAAGAGGAAACTACTGAAAAAGGGGGACCTCTTCAGGACTGGCAGGAAACAATTAGTCAGACAACAGGGTCTGAGAGTGAGGAGTCGAAGACAGTTGCGGAATGCGCATCTTTAATGAGCCAAAAGGTTGCAGAGTGTTCCAAACATCCTGCTTGGTCTGTTGTTAACGCTATGGAAATCACTGATTTCAGGACAGACAAGCATTATGAATTTCAGGATGTAAAACGGCAGGACTGCTCCACGATAGAAGATGTTTTGCCTGAGAAGATACACGTTGACACTTCATTTCTTGACGCGCAAACTGACAACACCAGAGTTTCATCTTATCAGGTTGTGTGTTCTGTTAACTGCCAATGGTGGGAGTGTGATGAAAATGACTTGTCAGGAACATGGGAAGGAACATATACGGAAATATCCGGCTCAAAATATTGTCAATTTAAGGAAGTTGGGTCAAAGACGTTTAAAATTAAAATGATTGATGATAAGTCTTTCAGTGGAACTGCGCAATACAGCGGGCAGAGCAATGTTATAGGTGGCGAGCATTGTGAGGGTGGCGCAAGTTCTGGAACAGGGGCCATATCAGGTTCAATTTCAGGGAAGCAGATTTCTGGCATAATTGTGTATAGCAGTAAAGTTCCTTTTACTGCCACTCTCGAGGGAGATTCTCTTTCAGGAACATACTCGTATTCAACTTCTGCATATGGTTCGCTGCAGAAAGGCGCTGGAGAGTTTAAGCTAAACAGGAAAAAATAGATAAGTAAAAAGGGTAAGAGCTTACTTGCAGGTGGCAGCAACATTTTTAAGCAATCTTCATTCGCATTCATAAAATGTCGCACTGGAAGCATAGTAAGTTCATGCAGGGCAGGCAGATTGTGCCTGTGCACTCGAAGTCTGGTTCGTTTAGTGATATTATTAGTAATCTTGATTCTACTTGTTTTGAGGCGAGGAATGTTGCTTCTGCTGCAAAGCTTTTCAAGTTCATGATTGAGTCTGGTGACACGATTTGGCTTGGTGTTGCTGGTGCTGGTCCTGTTGGTGGCATGGGTGGTTATATTATTGACCTCATCAAGGCAGGTTTTGTTGATGCTATTTGTTCGACTGGTGCGCAGGTTTATCATGATGCGCATTTTGCTTTTGGTTTGCCTGTTGTGCAGGGTCAGTCTCGTGTTGATGATAATGCAATGGATGTTGATGGCACTACTCGTATTTTTGACATTAATATTCGTATGAAAGAGACTTTGATTGCGCAGGATGAATTGTTTCACGAGTTTGCAGAGTCTCTGGAGCCAAAACAGCGTTCGACAGCAGAGTTTTGTTTTGAGTGGGGTAAATATATCAAAAAGCATTCTCCCCATCCTGAACAGTCTTGGGTGGCTGCTGCGGCAGAATATGGCGTGCCGATTTTTCTTGATTCTGAGTCAAATCATTCTATTGGCATGAATAATGCTGATGTTTTTTGTGATGGTAAGGATATTGCGCCTCATCCTTCATTAAGTCTTTTGGAAGGTGCGAGTATTGTTTACTGCAGTCCTCAGCTTGGTTTTTTTGAGTGGGGTGGCGGCGGGCCTAAGAATTGGATTCAGACTTTGGCTCCTATGCTTAGTCAGATTGCGGGTGTTGATTTTGAAGGTGCTGACAGGGGCATTCAGGTTACTACTGCTTTTGAGCGTGATGGCGGCTTGTCTGGCTGTACTTTTGGCGAGGCTGTTACGTGGGGGAAGTATAAGGATGCTACAAAAGGTCTGGTGCAGGTGTGGGGGGAATATAGCGTTATTGTTCCTTTGCTTGTTGGGTATGTGTTGGAGAACTGCAAGCCAAGACAGCACAAGAGGATTATTGACAACAAAGCAGAGTTTTATAGGCGGCTACTTGATGCGCGGAAAAAAGCGAAAAAAAGCAGTCAGGACAAGTAATCCAAGCGCGTATCCTGCAACCACGTCTGTGAGCCAGTGGACATTCAGGTATATTCTGCTGAATCCTATGAGAATGAAAAGTGTGGTGTTTGCAGCAATAAATAAGTTTTTGAGTAGTTTATTTTTTATATCATCCTTAAAAGCGTAAATTAGTAATGAAAAGAAGATTATTGATGCTGTTGCGTGTCCACTTGGAAAGCTGTAGCCTGCAGCATAAATTATTGCATTTTCAGGCCTTTCTCTTTGAGCAATTAGTTTGATTAATAACGTGAGAATGACTCCTGCACCCATGCTGTAAATCAAAAAAAGTGCATGATGTTTTTTTTTGCAGAAAAACAGAACAACAACCAAAACTGCAGATAATGCTGTCATTAATTCAGGGCTTCCTATGTTTGTGATAAATATCATTATCTTATTTAGGATGGGGGTTTGCAAAACAATTGCTTGCTGATTAACCAAGAGGTCTATCTGGTTCATTGCCCGAGCACTCCTGTGACTAAAACTACTTTTGAGGCAAATGCATTGAAGAATAGCATGACAGTCAGTGATAAAGCAATGTAAACTAATGTTGTTCTGATGGTGTTTTTGCCGAGGTTGTATCTTTCATTGAGCTTGTCTGCGCCGTTTTCTATGCCGTTTGCCATGATTGTTAAAAGATAAACAAGTTGGAATACGTAGGTTCCTATGACAAGCTGAAAGTAGTATGTTGGTATGCTGTCGCCGAATAGTTCTACTACTTGTGTTATTCTGCCTCCTAATTCTGATTCTCCTGCCACTGCAATGTTTGACGAGAGTGCTCCAAGTATGTATGTTATCATGCTGGTGAGCCCTATCATTATTCCTGCAATTACTGGCGCGAGAAAGTTAATTTGTGATTTCACATCTGATATTATGTCTGACAGCAAGTCGCGTAGTCGTTCGTTGACTTGGTGGATTTCTTTGATGTATCGTGCTACGTTGACAAGCGCCTGTGCGGCAATTACCGGCCCTTTTTTTACTCCTTCGACAAGTATTTTCATTGATGATTGTATGATGTTTGAGGGGAATAGTTCTGTTGCTTCGGTTATTGCCTGTTCAAGGCCTGTTCCGACTGCGAGTTTTGCTGACACGAGTTCGAAGAATTTTCCTGAAACTGTTCCTTGCGTGATTTGCGCGACTTTTGGGAATGCGATTTCTGCAGGAAGCCCGTCTCCAAGTCTGTTGCCCAGTTGGTAGAGTGCTGACGCGAATTCATCTTCAAGCTTTTTTGTTCTTTCTCTTATTTGTATGATGTTCTGTGATTTGAGCCGTAAATAAAGCCCTATGCTTAGCGCGAGTGACAGGGGAAAGAATAGGCTAAGTATTGATGCTCCAAGCCCGTATGGTCCGATGATTTTATCAGTGATAAGACTTTGCCTGTACTCGAGCAGTTTGAATCCAAATGGAAGTTTGATGTCAAAGCTTGTGTCTGGATTGATTATGAAAAGGAGAACTGGAGTGAGCGCGATTATCAGGCAGGTGATGCCGAGAATCATGCACAAATATACTGGTTTTATGGCAAATTCTGCTTTTCCTATGTGTAGTATTATTTTTTCGTATTTTTTTAGCGCAGGATTTAGTTCTGTTATGTCAACATCTCCATAGCCTGTTGGTCTTGATGCAAGTATGTTTTTGCTGAGGGTGAACACCATGACTGGCAGGATGATGTTGTAGAGTGTTGCTATGTGGTACCATGCTACTCCTTGCATGAAGCTGACAACGAGCGGGAGGATGACCATTCCAAGAATTGGCATGACTACTCCGAGCATGTGGAGTGTTGTGATTGGGCTTTTGAGGTTCTGCACGTAGTGCAGCATTTTTTCTTTTGTTCCTTCGAGCATGACTTCAAGTGCTTTTTCGAGCGTGCCGAGTCTTCGGTCTTCTGATGATTCATAGAGGGATGCTTCAATTAGGTGGAATGACTCGATGAACTCTGGGTTGTATGTTCTCCATGTTTCGAGGTATGTGTCAAGTGATTCTTTGACTGTGTCGTATCGCTGGACTTCTACATCCCAAAGGATTTTTTTGAGGTCAAGAGAGAGTGGCGGCGTGAGGTATTGTGAGGCAAATTCTATTGCTCTTTCGAGATTTGATGTGTGGCGCATGTATGTTACGATGTAAAAAATGCAGAGTACCATTTGATTGCTTGCGCGCATGCGCCAGGTTGTTGCGATGTATGCAGGTGTTTTTAGCAGCACGAATACAAGTGCAACAGAGCCAAAAATTGAGAACAGGACAAAGAATAGTGAGAAATTAAGCAGGAAAAGGCTGATGAATATTCCAAGAATCATGACTGTGCTTGGCAGCATGATTGCGAGTGATGTTGCTCCCACAGGTTTGATTTGAAGGTGTGCAATTTTTAGGTGTTCTTGCAGTTCTGGCTCAAGTTGCGCCATTCGGATGTTGAATATTGAAAACCAGTTGCAGAGTTTTTCGTATAATGTTAGCGTGCGCGGGAGAGCTTCTTTTCTGAAAAGTTCGTATTCTCTTGAATAGATTTGTTGGGGTTCAAGTTTTGTAATTCCCAGTTGTGTTTGTACTGCCTGCTTGTACTTTTCAGTGAGTTGTGCTAACTGCGTCATGGCTTTTCCTTTTCAAGTGTGCGTTTGGCTGCTTCTTTCAGCCAGGAACTCCATTCTTTGAATATCCGCTGTGGTTCAAGGGTGCCTGTTTCTTCTTTAACTCTTTCTGTTGCCATGTGGAACTCGTCATTTGCTTCTATGACAAATTTTGCTTCAAGGAATCTGTTGTGTTTTGTTTTTTCGGCAAGGTCTACGAGTGCTTGTTTTATGTTTGCTCTGAGGGTGATGTTGTCCCATACTGCATCCCAGTTTCCTGCAAAGTCGCGCACGGTTCCTGCTATGTTTTTGAGTATTTCAGAGTCGCCGTGCAGTAGGTCTGATGTGATTTCAGCTATTTCTTTTTTCGCGTCGTAGCGCATTAGGTCAACAAATCCTCCTTGCCTTAGCGGGTCTTCTTCCCATGTTTTTCTTACTTCAGTGATTTGCGTGATTTTTCTTACAGAACGTAAGCCGTCAGCTGACCTTACTCGGTTTGCGACAATGATTATGTCTGTTGCTTTAAAGGATGTTTTTGGCACGTTTAAATCATTGACTACCCTGTCATACACTCCGTAAGGCGAGTCGCCGTGGATTGTTCCTGCAACTACGTTTGCGAGGGCGCCGACACGCATTGATTCATATAACGCTCTTGCCTCAACTGAACGCACTTCACCTACAATTAATGCAGAATCTCCTAATCGCAGTGTTGTGCGGATGCCTTCGTCTGCAGTTACTTCTGTTGTTCCTCTTGTGAGTGCAGAGGCGACTTTCATTGACTGAATATTGTAATTCATGCTTCTCAAAGCGTCGATTGGCAGTTCCAGAGTGTCTTCTATTGTTACAATTCTTCTTTTTCTCATTATTTCAACCATCAGCGCGCCGAGAAGGCTTGTTTTTCCTGAGCTTCTTGTGCCTGCCACAAGCAGTGTTCTGTTTCCATCAACAAGAAAACTTATGAGTCCTGCTGCCATCGCGTTAAGGTATCCTGCTTTCATGAATAATGGCAGTGTCCATGGCTCATCTCTGTGTCTTCTGAGCGCGAACGCGAATCCTGTTGGATTTAGCGGGGGGTATATTGCAGCTACTCTTGATCTGGCAGAAGGGACTGTGAGTTCTGTGTCAAGTATTGGGTTTGCTTCATCGAGGGGTCTTCCTGAAATGAGTCTTAGTTTTGATGCCCAACTGTTTGCTTCCGGAATTGTTGGCAGGATATTTGTTACGCACTCATCTGCATTGTTGTGCACGACAAATACTGGTGTGCGCCCGATTGGGCTGTTAATCACGATGTCTTGTATGTTTGGGTCTTGAAGCAGTATTTCTATTAGCCCAAAACCAACTGTGTACCTTAAAAGGATGCTTGTGAGCATGTTGAGTTGTTTTTGCGTAAGCGAAAATCCTCTTTCTTGTGCAAGGTTTTGCAGCAAGTCTGCTCCAAGGTTTGAGAATGTCTGCCTTAGCCGTTGTGGGTCAAGGAATTCTGATCGTGTGGGCTGGTGGACTTCAAATTGTTTTTTCGCAGTGTCAAGCAGTTCGTACAGGTCGTCATTGAGTTTGAATTCTGGCGGTATTACGTGGTACATGACTTGCACGCTGTTTGGCAGTCTGAAGAGCGTAACGTCTACTCCTGTTTTTTCTTGGGTTTGTTGGTCAATGACTTCGTAGTTGTCTATCTCATCTGCGCCTATGGGATACGCTGCCATGAGTTTTGCAAGCATGAAGTCAGGTCTTATGGCTGGAAGGAATATTTTTCTGTAAATGCTTCTGTCTCCTGAAGTGAGTACTGTGTGGTATGGGCGGGCTTTTTCAACAATGCCTGTTTTGTTGAGCATGTCAAGCGAGTCTTTGAGGAGTTCGTAGTAAGTTTTTAGGCATTGCTGGATTTCAGGAGTGATAAGTCCATTTGTGAGCAGTCGTTGTTCTTCTTCTTCAATGTGTTCAAGCTGAACGTACGCTCCTACAGGGTCTCGCAGGAGCATTCGCGTTATTATGTTTTGCAGGACGTTCATTCTTGTTTGCGCAATCTTTTGGCATTCTGGTGTTAGTGTTGCCTGCACAACTTGTTTTTGTCTTTCTATTGAGCGGTATGCTTTTGCGATTTCAAGCAGTAGTTGTGTTTGTTCGTAGTCGTACTCGTAGTCTCTTTTTTGCACAAAAACCAGTCGTGTTGCCTGTCCTTCTTTGACAAGTGCTCTAATTGCCATTTCCATTACGTCTGGATTGTCTTCTAGTGATGGGAAAAAAGTGCATTCTTCACAGTTGAATCGTAAAATGTAGTCATCCGCTTCTCGTATCGCTTCGTAAGTTCCGCAGGCAGCCATCATATCCCCCTTTTATTGACTGCAGAGGTTTGATGCTATAAAAGTCTTTCCTGAGAATTTGCCCGAACTCCGCACCTTGCGGCGCTGCGTTCAGGGCAAATTTTAGAGAAAAATCTATATACTTTGCAGCGAGTGGCATTATATGCCTGATGAGCAGTTCATTGGTGGTGTTGAGGATAAAAAACCTGTAGCTTCTGCGGCAGTTGACGTGATTGCGCAGCTTAATACTCTTAATGGCCGTATTCGTAGTTTTGAGCGTAGTCTTTCTGACTTGCGTGACTTGTTAAAATTTCAGGAGGAGAGGGTGAACAGGATTTCGAAAGAGGTGCAGCGGAGGCAGAAGGATTTTGATGACTCTCACCACGCTGTTGTTGACAGGCTTGACAGGTTGCAGACAGAAGTTTCTTTGATTGTGCGGGAGCTTCCGTTGACTGCTAAAAAAGAGGATGTTGAAGTTCTTAGAAGGATTGTTGAGATAATAAAGCCAACAAGATTCATCACTCAGGACAGGGCGGAGACGCTTGTTAATGATATTCTGGAAGAAAAAGGAATAATTATTGAGGGGAAAAAACAAGAAGAAAGGTTTTAGAAAGATTTTAAAGGAGTAACTATATTGTATGTGATATTGATGGGCTTGCTGGACATGTTTAAAAAAAAGGAGGTTGTGCCGCCGTTTCCTGAACCAATGGAATCCCCAACTGATGTTCCTTTGGAGTCTGTGCTTATTATGCGCCAGCAGGGTATGCGGAATCCTGAGATTATTCAGGCGCTTTCTCGCCAGAATTATTCCATGCCTTTGATTGCTGAAGCAATGAGACAGTCAGAGGCTCATCCTGGTGCAGGCATTGAGCCTATGCCTCTTCCGTCTTCGCCTGAAGTTAAGAGTCCTATGCATATAGCACCTGAGCCAAGTGTGTCAGAGGATGTTGTTGCTTTGGTGCAGAAGAATGTGGCTTCTGTTCAGGAGCAGGTGAAGTCGTTTCAGTCTTGGCAGTCGTCTGCTGATGAGAAGCTGGCTGATATTGACAGGCGCGTTGTATCTTTGCAGGAAGAGTTGAAGTCTGTTCATCAGGCAGTGTTTGCCCAGATTCAGGAGTATAACAAGAGTTTGAAGGGTGTGGGTACTGAAATTATTGCCATGGAAAAGGTTTTTTCAGAGTCACTTCCTGAATTGACTTCAAGTATTCAGAAATTACAGCGTGTCACTAAGGGTATTGAAGGGGATTCTGAAGATAAGAAGAGTGTTTCTAAGAAAAGAAAATTTGATTAAGATTCCGCCTTTTGCACCATTTTGCTGACGGTGAACATGCCGATGAGCATGACGAGGACAAATCCTAATAGTTTTGGTTGTGTTAATATTGCAAAGAATCCTGCTGTTTCTACTTGCGCTACTTCTCCTTCTGGCGTGATTGTTACTTCTTTGCCGCCAAGTTTTGTGAATCCTTTTTCTTCTGATATGACTGCTGAGAGTGAGCCTATTCCAATTATCAGCACTATGGCGAGCACCCACCACCCGAATGTGGTTGCTTCTCCTCCTGAGTAGATGACGTCGAGGATTTGTTTTTCATTAATGCCGAAACTCATGTATACCATTAACACAAATATTGTAAATACGAACAATAGCACGAACCATGGCGCCATTAGGTTTATTGTTTTTACCGCAATGCTGGAAAAGAGTGTTGTCAGTCCAAGAAAGAATGCTATCATGGCGTGTATTGCTTCGTTGTCTCCGAGCACTTTCATTTTTGACATGAACGCGAAACTGATAACTGTAACAAACATGAACGGCCAGAGTATTGCAAAGAATGGAAACAGTCCAATATCAAGAAAAGTATATGGCATTTTTTAACCTCCGAATAATTTTCCTAATGATTCTCTGAGTCCTGTTAATACTTTCGGAGGTGGTGTTGCAGACGTAGGTTGTTCTGTCCTTTGAATGTACCAAATGACTAAGCCAAAAACAAGTATTATTATTGTTATTGCAAGCGTGTTTGGCTCAAGCAGGAAATTAAGGAATTGTATTGAAACTATCCCTCCTGCTTGCATAATTACCACGATAAGCGCAATGAATGCTATTACTGCAAGTAGTCCTGCAGTTGCGTTTTCAGCAGGCTTCATTTTTGGTGAAACAATTGACAATAAAAGAAGGCTGATAAGCAGCGCGAGAACTATGACAAAAGAGTTTGGCAAAAGTTGTGAAATCATTAACACAACATCAGGACCTTTGCCTGTGAAGTGCGGAAGAGTGGCTGCAAGTGCAATACCGAGCGCCAGCACGAGGTTGACTTTTTTGTTTGATTTTCTGGCTGCGCCGTCACCTTCACCAAATATTTTGGTTTTTTGAAGAATTCCAAATGCTGCAGTAAAAATCAACAGCACTGGCAGTACAAAATCCATAAGCCCCCATTGTTGCAGTCTGCTTAACAAAACCTGATGATACGTCATGTTTAGTCAGTCCCTTCCGAGCAGCGCTTTTACGTATTTTTCAACAGTATCCAGCCCTCCTCCTGTTCCACTGTCTTTTTTTGTCACCCACCATATGACAAGTGCAAACACGAGTATTATAACAATGACTGCAATAAGGTTTGGGTCCTGAAAAATCGCGAGCGGAATGCTGTAGCCTGCAATTGAGCTGAATATTATAACTATCAGGTACAAAACTGCGATTATTCCTGCTATTCCACTAATCAATCCTTTTGTTCCAGGCTCTGCTGTGAACAGCCCAAGCAGCATTAGCATGAGGATTATGGCGAGTGCAAGGTAGACAAACTCTGGAAGATAACGCTGCATTATGTTGACTGCATCATTCGGCTGAGGATTAAGCACGTGAGGTATTGTTATTATGAGCCCGATTGCAAGTGCAATGACAAGATTGTATTTTTTAGGCTCGTCTCCAGTGCCAAATAGTTTTGCCTGCTGGAGCAAAGCATACACAACTGCAAATATCAGCAGGAAAGGTATGATAAAATCAATAAAACCATATTGTTGCAGTGCATTAACAATATTTGATACTGCCACAGTGAATTGGAATATCATCGGTGATGCCCTCCTTCTTCGCCCGCCCTGTCAGTTGCCGAGTTTTCTGATTTACTCGGCGATTGAATAAACCAGACAGCGGCTATAATAAATATTATCAGCATAATCGAAGCAACGGCTGTTGAAGTCCAGAATTGTGAAACATAATTAATCAGTTCGTCAAGCCATGTTGTTCCTGCTTTTGTCTTGATTGATGCAATGAATACGAACACAACTCCTAAAAACATTATGATCATGAAAAACAGGTTCCAGTTTTCTGCCAGATGTTTTTTGAATTGCTCTTCATCTTTGAAAAACATTCCTGCAAGCATAAGAAACGCGACAACAAGCAGCATAAGAACTACCATTCGTGAAGATACTGTTGTTATTGTCTCAACAAGCTGCGCGGATGCGAGCACTAAAAATGCGACTGCAAAAGCCACAATAGCATTCAAATTTTTTCTTGGGTTGTTTGTGCCTGGCTCTTTGCCAAATACCATGCTTTTTTCAAGAATTGCAAAAACAATGGCGAACACCAGCAAAAAGGGCAGCACCACATCATAGATTCCTATCTGTTGAAAGAACAAAATCACGTTGCCAAGTACTGTCTGTGCCATCCTCTTTTCTGGTTTAAAAAGACGAACTATACTATATAAATGTTGCCATAGTGTAATGCGTATGTTTAAAAAGACCATAACTGGAAGTTTTACCATGGCGGGAATTGAAGGCATAGTTGACTCCTTGAGGAATTATGTTGTTGAGCAGGAATACACAAAAAAACCTGAAAGCATAAAATGCACTGTTTCAAAATCAACTCTTCTTCAAAGGTGGTCAGTAAAGCTTGATTACATGGATGCTGTTGACAGGCAGTCAACTCTTCAGGCAATAGTTTACAAACCATTAGGAGCGTACTTTGGAAGTCCATGGAAAGCAGTAATAAATGTTGATGACCGCCCTGTGTATCTTAATGTTGAGCAGAATTCTGTTAAAGGGTGCAAGGAACGTGGCAGTTCTGGCTTTTTTGGCGGCAGTGAGGACCTTGATGAGATGTATCGTTTGATGCCTTCTGCCAAGACTAATTTGCTGCTTAATTTTTTAATGGGCGCAGAGCACGCGTTGCAGGAGACCGGTCTTGCCAAGAATTTGTTTACAAATCTTGACGTTAGTGCCGCAGAAACTGCTGTTGGCGCAGGTGTTGTTGTTGCAGTTACTGCCACTGTTCTTTTTCCCCCAGGCAGGTATGTTGGTGAATCCCTTGCCATGAAGTATGTTAAGGAAAGCCTTGCCATGCATGACCCTATTAACAAAGTTAAAGCGATTAAGGAGGAGAAGCTCAAATTTCTTCATTCACTGCCTTGGAAGGTAAGAGACGAGTTTGAGCAGTATTTACGGGCGTGGTATTATACCGGCGATACTGAATCAAATATTTTTCTTACGTTTGCCAAGCATTCAGAATCTATCAATAGCTTGATTGCATCTTCAGCAAGCGACAAAGCTGTAGGAATTCTTAATATTCTTTTTGAGAATAACCCTCCAAAAAGGGAAGAGGATTCTTATTTGTATAGTCTGGCTGACAGGCTTTTGCCAATTGATTCGGAAAATGCAGGCGCTCAGGTGAAAAGTTTTGTCAATTGCCTGCGAAACGAGAATTTGATTGTTAAGGATGACAATCTTGATTGTCTTGTTGGGATGACAAAAACAGTAATTAAAAAATCAGTGTCTCCAAAATACGATACTATGTTTAGCACGTATGAGGAAAAGCTTAATGATGAAGTGACAAAATCTGTTCGTTCGCTGCGCGGTGATGAAATTCAAAAAATAAAGGAAAGAAGTTTGCACACAATGCACAGAATGTTTCAGGCAGGTCTTGTTTCAGTTGCCTCCCTTGTTGGCTTGAATTATTTGTCAGCTCCTGATTCTTCATGGTCTGCTGTTCTTAACCCGATTACGTGGGGCGCCTTGATGGGCGGAAAAACCATTTTTGACGGAATCTTAAGCGGCTTTTACCGCAGAGTTGATGAAACCTACAATCTTTATGTGCGCAGAAAACAGCTTGAACTTTCGCCTGCAAGCCCTGACCAGACAATGACAGAATACCAGAGTTTGTGCTCAAGGAGATATGATATTGGATATAGTATTTGCGCAGTTGCAGGCATATCATTGTCTTACGCCGCAATTACTGCGCTTGCTTCTGCAACATGGCCAGTAACGCTGTCAAACTGGCTTGGTGTTGGAGGATCAATTCTAAGCTATCTTGTGTTTTTGCGGTTTAAGAAACAGGCTAAAGCCCAGAAGTTTGCGAAACGCTAATGTCAAAAGTTTATATACTGGTATTCTTTCTTCTTAAAAATGATTGACAAAAAATCATTTGAGCTTATGCGCAGGCAGTTTGAACAGTTTGATGCTTTGCGCGAACAGCTTATAAAAATGTCAAGGGATATTCTCAAAAACAGCAAAGGAGCAATTTATTCTGTGCACAGAAATGAAATTTCTGTTGCAGCGTTACAGCTTGCTGAGGCAAAAAAAACAATAAAAAAAATCGAGTTGCTGATAAAAAAAGACATACATCTTGCACAGGTTGGGGCGTGGTTTGAAGCTTTGGAGGAGTATGTTGAGGCTTCATGCTATTATGGATTTGTAACAGAAAAAAAAATTCCAACAGCCAAAGAAGTTGGCGTTGATGCGGAAGTTTATCTTCCTGGAGTGTGTGACTTTGTTGGGGAACTTACGAGAAGAGCAGTAAATGCCGCAATCAAAGAAGATTACAAGTCTGCGCTCGAAATAAAGGAAGTTGTGACAGAGTTGTATGCAGAACTAATGCTGTTTGACTTGCGCAACATCCCTGCAAGAAAAAAGTTTGACTCCATTAAGTACAGCCTTGAAAAACTTGAAGATATTGCGCTGAAGATAAAAATGAAAAACTGATGTTGAAGGTGGTAACTTGTCAAAAATATTGTTTATTATCGCTCCAAGGAATTTTCGAGACGAAGAACTTGTTGAGCCAAAGAAGATTTTGTCTGAAAACAACACAGTCATCATTGCAAGCTTGATGAAGGGGGAATGTACCGGAATGCTCGGAGCAAGAGTGTTTGCAACTACAACCACAAAAGAAGTGCTTTCAAAAATTTCAGAATTTTCAGCAGTAATTTTTGTCGGCGGCTCAGGCTCAAATGTTTACCACAATGATGCAGTTGCGCACCAGATAGCACAGCATGTTGCTTCAAGCCAAAATCACATACTTGCAGGCATTTGCTGGGGGGTTGTAACGCTTGCAAAAGCAGGAGTTCTTACAGGAAGAAAAATGACAGGATGGGTGAGTCCTTCAGGAGAAGAGAAAAAGATTTTTGCAGAAAACAATGCATTGTTTCAGGACAAGGATGTTGTTGTTGACGGCAATATCGTAACAGCAAACGGTCCCCATGCCGCGCACGAGTTTGGGATGGAGATAAAAAATCTGATTGAGAAGTTGCAGTGAAGTATATTTTGCACCACAACAAAACATATTAATCTCTCGTGAAAAATACGTGATTGGGTGATTAATTATGGCAGAAACGAAAACAAGAAAATTGGAAAGGATTTTTTGGGATAGTTTTACGAACCGTTTTTGCAACGAAAATGGCTCGAAGTTTGTTAAAACAATAATCCCCGTAGGCAAGATGCATTCAGCTGTCGTGAATCAGTTGACTGGAAGCATAGAGAATGTTGTCAATGCTTTTGCAGAAGATTACGAAAAGTTCCATCCTGACTCCCCTCCAAATGCATATGAGCTTATTCGAGTTACTCATAGTGGCGATGGATATTTGGTCGGGAAAGACGTGTACGCATACCGTTTTTACAGAATCTCGTAAAACATAGTCTTTGTCATTCACAGTAATTGCCACTGTAGTAAAATCTTTCTCAAGCACTTTTGAATTTTCACGTGTGAAGATGCAAAGCGTCCGAACTCGTGAAAATTAGCAACATTTATATGTTTACATTAATTAACAACTGCAAACATGGCTACAGAAACTGTTGCGGCACGCTTGCCTGAAGAATTAGTGTTTCAAATAGAGTCAACTGCCGACGAAATGCAGGAAGAAAAGTCTTCAATTATAAGACAAGCATTGGAACGCGGGCTCAAGCAACTTGCACTTGAGCGCGCGCTTGAACTTTACAGGAGTGGAAAAATCACTTTTTGGAAAGCTGCATCTCTCGCAAAACTTACCTTGTGGGAGTTTCTGGAAGAAGTAAAGCAGCGAAAAATTTCTTTGCCTTACACTCTTGAGGAAGCACGAAAAGATATTGCTGACGTGTTTGGGCCATGATTGTCAGCGATTCATCACCATTGATTTTTATTGCCAAATTAGGAATTCTGCCAATAGTTTGCAAAAAGTATGGCGCAATCTGCATTCCTGAAGAAGTCTTTAATGAGGTTGTTGTTGAAGGACGAAAGTTTAGAGCGCAGGAGATTGTTGAAATTGAAAAAGCTATTGCTGAAAAAAGAATAAAAGTCATTCGTGTGGAGCATGTTTCAAAGCAGGAAATGTCAGGATTACACATTGGAGAACAGAATGCAATTGCCTTGTGCAAGCAGAAAAAAATTTCGTCATTGCTTGTTGATGATCGTGAAGCAGTGCTTACATGCCGTTTGTTAGGAATTTCTGCAGTGAGAACTACACGCGTTCTTTTGGAATTGATGAAAGACAAACTAATCAAAAGAGAAAGATATGAAAAATTCCTTAGACAACTAAGCGAAGAAGGATATTTTATGACAGCTGAAGTATATGGGGAATTATTGAAAGCAGGTGAAAAAGTACAGAAATAGATGATGGATATTTCAGCACCACAATTTTTATCAACACATTTGAAAAGTCCTATTTTGAGGCGGTTAATTATGGCAGAAACGAAAACAAGAAAATTGGAAAGGATTTTTTGGGATATCAGTACTAAATGCTTTTGCAGTGGAAATGGCGCTAAGCGTGTCAAAACAATAGTTCCTGTAGGTAAAATGTGCTCACAAAAAATAAAAATCCCAATCGCCCAAAGTGGCGGGTATTATAGACAATAGTTGGGATTTTTAATGTTGCGAATACCCTTCGACAGAACACTCGCTGCAACCCAATCGTCGCAAGCGACGGGGTATTCGCAACAAATAAGACGCTTTGAAGACAGTATAGATAAAGTGATTCAAACATATGCTGATGAACAAAAGGAATTACGTCCAAATGCATATGAACTCATCGAAGCAGCAAACGATGTAAATGGAGGCTAATACTGTCATGGATATGATATATATGCATACCGTTTCTATAGAATTTCGTAAAGCATAGAAATGTTATGTCTTCCAAACTTTAGTTGAGGAAAATTAATATGCGAGACTATTGTCCTCAACTAAATTTTCATAAAGTTTAAATGCTCCCTGTTCTGCAGGAAGTGTTATGTTGCGAACACATACCTGCGGCGAGCTTACAGCCAAAGATATTGGCAAGTCTGTCCAATTGTGCGGCTGGGTGCAGTCGAGAAGGGATCATGGAGGTGTTATTTTTATTGATTTGAGAGACAGGTATGGGCTTACTCAAGTTGTTTTTGACCCACGACATAATGCAGAAGTTCACACTACTGCAGAACATCTTGGCAGGGAATGGGTGCTGCGAATTTCTGGCAAGGTGAGAGCGCGTCCTGCTGAAATGAAAAACGAGAAGCTTCCCACGGGCGCAGTTGAAATCATCACTGATCATCTTGATGTTCTTAACCAATCTGTTGTACCTCCGATAGAGATTGAAGACCGCAAGGAAGCAGGAGAAGATGTGAGGTTGAAGTACCGGTATTTGGATTTGCGCAGGCCAAGAATGCAGCAAAATTTGTACTTCCGCCATGTTGTTTCACAGGCAGCACGGGAGTATCTTTCATCGCAGGGGTTTATTGAAATCGAAACCCCTATGCTTGTAAAATCAACTCCTGAGGGAGCACGCGATTATGTCGTGCCAAGCAGGCGGCATCCTGGAAAATTTTATGCTCTGCCTCAAAGTCCGCAGTTGTACAAGCAGATTTGCATGGTTGCAGGACTTGACAGGTACTTTCAAATCGCACGCTGCTTGAGAGATGAGGATAACAGAGTTGACCGCCAGCCGGAGTTCACCCAAATTGATATTGAAATGTCATTCTGCACTCAAGAGGATATTTTTGGTGCTGGGGAAGGGTTAATGCAGAATATTTTTCAGAAAGCGCTTTCTTTCAAGCTGCCAATTCCATTTCAAAGAATAAAATATGACGATGCGATGGCAAGATACGGCTCAGACAAGCCAGACATTCGTTTTGGTCTTGAATTGTGCAATGTTACAGGCATTGTGGCGCACTCAGATTTTTCAGTTTTCAAACAAGTCATAGACAAGAAAGGCATTGTTGTCTGCCTGAACGCAAAAAACTGTGCAAGTTTCAGCAGGACAGAAATAGAAGAGCTTGAAACGCTTGCAAAATCACACCATGCTCTTGGTTTGGCGTGGATGAAAGTAAAGGATGGAAAGCTTGACAGTAGTATTGTGAAGTATTTCAGCCCAAAAATACAGGAAGAATTGATGCAACGCATGGATGCAGTAGAAGGGGACTTGCTGCTTTTTGTTGCAGATAAGCCAAAAATAGCGCTTGGCTCGCTTGGACAAGTCAGGCTTGCTTTGGGAGAGAAACTAAAGTTAATACCGCACGAGAAATTTGCATTTTGTTGGATTGTTGACTTTCCATTGTTTGAGTGGAATGAAGAAGAACACAAATGGGATGCGGCACACCATCCATTTACAATGCCAAAAGAAGAACACCTCTCTTTGATTGACACAAACCCGGAAGCTGTTCGCGCACAGTGCTATGACCTTGTGCTGAATGGTGTTGAAATCTGCTCAGGAAGCATCAGAATCAATAGAAGTGATATTCAAGAAAAAGTGCTTGCGGCAGTAGGACTCTCGCCATCTGACTTGAAGGAGAAATTTGGCTTTCTCATAGAAGCATTCCAGTACGGCGCTCCGCCTCATGGTGGTTTTGCGCCTGGACTTGATCGCTTGTGCGCAATGATGCTTGGCACAAAAGATATTCGTGAAGTAATCGCATTCCCAAAAAACAAGCAGGCGCAGGGGTTGATGGAAAACTCGCCAAGTCCGCTTTCTGCACAACAATTAAAAGAACTGCATTTGAAGACTGAACTTATTCATCCAGGAGAGAAGAAGTAATTAGATGACCATCAAACAACAAAACATCAGATTCTTTAACCTGTGGGCTAAAACGTGGAGTTGGTGTCCTGTTTCATGGTGGCTTGCGGGTGTTCAGAAAAAAGTTTTGAAAGAATTGCAGATTAAACAAAGTTCATTTGTTCTTGATGTTGGGTGCGGCACTGGCAGGTTTCTTCAAATGCTTGCAGACAAGGGAGTAATAAAACTCGCAGGCATTGACTTGTCGCCAGAAATGATAAAACTATCGCATAGCTTGCTTGGCAGTAAAGTTGTTTTAAAAGTTGCATCAGTTGAGAATATTCCTTTTCCGGACAGCTCATTTGATGTTGTTATAAGCACAGAATCATTTCACCATTTCCCTTCATCGCAAAAATCGGTAAGAGATATGTCTCGTGTTCTGAAAAAGAATGGCTTGCTTTACATAGCAGATGTTAATTTTTATTCGGGCTTTATTCATTGGCTGTTCAAAAAACTTGAGCCAGGACACGTTAAAATTTATTCTGCAGGAGAGTTCAGAAAGCTGTTTGAAAAGGCAGGTTTGCAGGTTGTCCTGCAGAAAAGAATTGGGTTGTTTGTTATATTGACTGTTGGAAAGCAGCGCAACATTTAATAGTTGACTATTAAAGATACCTTCTATGCAGATAACCAAGGAAACGATTATTAATGTGGCAAAATCTTCCTGCATCAATTTGACAGACAAGGAAGTGGAACAGTTTTTGGTTGACTTTAACAGCATTCTTGACGCGTTTTCAAAAATCAGCGAGGTAAACACAAAAGACGTTCAGCCTGCATTTCATTCGATTGAAATATCCGATGTGACGCGGGAGGATTCTGCAGGAAAAGGGTGCACGCAGGAGCAGGCGCTTTCTTTGTCAAAACATACAAGCAGAGGGTTGTTTGTTGGTCCTAAGATATTATGAGCATCCGCCAGTTTGTTTCAGAAATTCAAAGAGGCAGTATTTCTGCAGAAGAGTCTATTGCTAAGGCGATAAAGTCTGCAGGTTCTTTGAACAAAAAACTGAAATTTTTCATAACTCCAACTTTTGATTTGGCAGCCAGACACGCCCATCAGGTTCAGCATCTTGTAAACAATCATAGTGATGCTGGCAGGCTTGCCGGCATTGCTGTTAGCGTGAAGGACGCATTGTGTATTGAGGGTGTTGAGTCTTGTGCTGGCTCTGCAGTTTTGAAAGGGTACAAACCGCTAATTACTGCAACAGCAGTATCAAAAACAATTGCATCTGGTGGATGCATCATTGGAAAAACTGCTCAGGATGAGTTTGGTTTTGGCGGTTTTAACACAAATGTCGGGCAGGGTTTTCCTGTTCCTTTAAACCCTCATGACTCGTTAAGAAGTTGCGGTGGAAGTTCAGGGGGCGCGGCATGTATAACTTCTGCTGCAGATTTTCCGCATATTGCAGTCGCTGAAAGCACTGGCGGAAGCATTGTGAATCCTGCTGCGTTTTGTGGTGTTGTTGGCTTGTGCCCGACTTATGGTAGGGTATCAAGAAATGGTCTGATAGATTATGCAAATTCTTTGGACAAGATAGGCGTTATGGGAAGATGTGTTGATGATGTTGCAATCGCGCTTGAGATTATGGCTGGCAAAGATTCTAATGATCATACATCAAGCAGTGTTCCTGTTGGCTATTACGGCAGCCATGCGGTATCGCCTCGCAGACAGCTCAAGGTTGGCATTGTAAAGGAATCTTTTGGTGAGGGTGTTGACGAGCGTGTTGTGAAAAATGTCAGGGATGCGATTAAAAAAGTAACTGATGCCGGTGTTCAAACAGCAGAAGTTTCTTTGCCTTTGGCATTTAATTATGGTGTTCCAAGTTATTATTTGATCGCACTGTCTGAAGCAAGTACAAATCTTGCGAGATACAATGGGTTGTTGTTTGGTGCAACAGAAAAATTAAGTTCAGACTCTAAGGGGTTTCGTGATTTTTTTGCATCTGTGAGAACAAAATATTTTGGTGCAGAGGCAAAAAGAAGAATTTTGCTTGGAACTTTTGCAAGAATGGCTGGCTGGCGTGACGCGTACTATACAAAAGCTCTTCAGGTTCGTCAGCTTATCATTCAGGAATACCAGAGAGCTTTCTCGCAAGTAGATGTGCTTGTTTCTCCAACAATGCCTTTTATAGCGCCAAAATTTTCTGAAATCAGTCAGATGAGTCCATTGCAGAATTATATGGCGGACATTCTTACTGTTGGTCCTAATCTTGCAGGTCTTCCGCATATGAGTCTGCCATGTGGAACAGTTGAAGGTATGCCTGTTGGAATAATGTTTACTGCGCCTCACTTTCGTGAAGATATGCTTATTCATGCAGGAGGAATGCATGAGTCCATCTGAAGTTATTATTGGCTTGGAAGTTCATATTCAGTTGAAGTTAAACTCCAAACTTTTTTGTTCGTGCTCGACAGTCGGTGAAGAGGAACCCAACACAAGAGTCTGCCCAATATGTTTGGGACATCCGGGGACAAAACCTTTGTTGAACAAAAAGGCAGTTGATGCCGCTGTTCGTTTGGGGCTGGCGCTTGGCTCAACAATCAACAAGAAAATTAATTTTTCCCGCAAGCAGTACTTTTATCCTGACCTTGCAAAAAACTATCAGATAACACAGTATGAAATTCCTGTTGCAATTTCCGGAAGTATTGTTTTATCCTCTGGAAAAATTATTGATGTTGCAAGAATTCACATTGAAGAAGATCCGGCAGCATTGACTCATACGGATTCAACAAGTCTGATAGATTATAACCGGTCGGGAATTCCGTTGATTGAACTTGTTACAAAGCCAGTCATGAATTCTCCTGATGAAGCTCGTGAGTTTTTGAACACGCTGCTAACAATCATTGGATACTTGGATATTTTTGACCAGAATACTGGGATTATGAAAGCTGATGCAAATATAAGCATTGCAGAGAAAGGTTTTACGCGTGTTGAAATCAAGAATATTCTTGGCTTTAAGGAGATTGAGCGTGCTCTTTCGTATGAGCTTGCAAGGCAAAAAGCGCATCCTGTTGTTCGCGAGACTCGCAGCTGGGATGCTGTTGCAGGCCAGACGTACAGCATGCGCGCAAAAGAGCAGGAAGAGGATTATGGGTATATTTTTGAGCCAGATATTCCTCCAATAAATATTTCTGCAGAATATCTTGAAGAGTTGAAAAAGACAGTTCCAGAACTGCCGAGCACAAAATCGGAACGCTGGGTTAAAGAGCATAAAATTGATGCGGCAGACTCAAAAATTATTGCATCAGAACTTCAGCTTGCGTTGTTGTTTGAACAGCTTATTCAGCATCATAATCCTGTTCTTATAGCAAAATGGCTTCGCAGGGAATTGCTGCGAGTGCTGAACTTGTCAGGTAAAACTGTTGCAGATATTAAACCAGATAGGTTGCATGAACTGTTTGCTTTGCTGGAATCGAAAACAGTCACTGATAAAATAGGGCAAAAACTTATTGAAGAGCTTGCAAAGTCAGACTTCTCGCCAAGACAGCGTGTTGAAGAACAAAAGCTTGGAGTCATTTCAGATGGTGAATTTATTGCAAAGCTCTGCAAGGATGCAATCGCGCAAAATCCCAAGGCAGTCAGTGATTACAAAGCAGGGGAAGAAAAAGCATTGCACTTCTTGTTTGGTAAAGTAATGGCTTCTGCTAAGGGAAAGGCAAAGCCAGATGTTATTAAGCAGATTCTAAAAGAATTGCTTTGATAATATAACTTCAGAGGTTTGAGTCCGCAGGTTTAAAAGCGCCACTCTATTAAAGATAGTGGTGAACATAATGAATTATCTGAAAAAGAACGTGCAATGTATGGTTTTGTCGCTGGCAATTACAGCTCCTTTTGTTGGCTACTTGTCAAATTCACGGCCCGCACAGCAGAATGACTCATTGCACACGCAAACTATTGATGACAAAATTAACAAGACGCTTTCAGAGTCAATTTCTTTTTACAGTTCACCAAGAGAGATTTATGTTTCTCCTCTTTCTGAAGATTTCGCAAGCGATAGCGACGAAGTTCTGCTTGCCAGACTTTTGTATGGCGAGGCAAGAGGTGCGTCAAGAGAAGTAAAATATGCCATTGCTAATGTCGTGCTTAACAGGGCAGAACGCCCGTGCTGGTGGGGCAGTTCAGTTCGTGAAGTGATCCTTGCACCAAGACAATTTTCCTGCTTTAATCTGGATGATGTTAACAGAAGAAAACTGCTCGACCCATTACGTTATGATAGACAGGAAGTCTGGCAGGAATGTCGTGATGTTGCAAGAGAAGCATTATCACAAAGACATGACATGACACATGGCGCAACACACTATTTTGACTCAAGCATTGCTATCCCCCGCTGGGCAAGAAACCTGCAGCCCTCACTGGAATTGCCTGCAGGAAATGGAAGGGTTGTGAAGTTTTATAATAGTGTTTTGTGACTCAGAAAGTTCAATCACGAGAGTCTTGGTTGTCTGTCAACAGGTTGTCTGTCAATCTGCGTTCCAAACCGTCATCATTGCCTATTAGGATAATATTCTGGTTGTTTCCACTCGCCATCTGTTCAAGAACAATTTCTGTTGTGGGGTTGCTATACCATTCAACCCTTTCACCGTTCAGATTGCAATATGAAGTTGTAGGCACATATGTAAGAAAATCAACAAATGTTGTGCTGATGCTGTCAGGAACGTATGGCAAATGTGTACTGTTGAATACAACTGTTTTTTTTTCAGCAGGCATCATCTTATTTATTCCATACATTATTGGATAGCTAAGTAGCTGTGATGTAACAAAAATTCCAAAAAAGTAACGCTTAAAAATTGATTCTAATTTTCTGTTACTTTTAACTTGTCTCTTTGCAAATTCCCGTAAAAATAAAAATCCCAATCGCCCCAAGGCAATGTCATTAAGTTAAGAGAGTTTATTTTCATAATGCTCTTTTTTGGTTGATGTAGTAT
>JACQIC010000094.1 GCA_016198725.1 Candidatus Aenigmatarchaeota archaeon
ATGAAAAATCAATTCTGAAATTCATAAAAGATCTCCTGACCTCCAATAAAATAAAAGCAGAGTATGGTAAGTATTTGCTTGAAACTAAAGAAGAGAAGCAAATTATATAAACTCTCTTTTAAAGTTATAATACATGGAAGACCTCAAGGGGCGTTTGGAAAGCTTGCTGTTTGCGTCGGGCAAAAAACTATCAACAGAACAACTTTCTAAGCTGTCAAAAGAGAAAGATTTGGAAATAATACGCAATACTCTGCGGGAAGTTGCCAAAGAGCTTGGTGAGAAAAAAAGTTCAATTATGCTTGTTGAGGAAAATGATGAGTGGAGGCTGACGGTCAGAGAGCAGTACCTGCCTTATGTTAGAAAAATTGTTACAAAAACAGAACTGCCAAAAGGACATCTTGAAACTCTTGCTGTCGCGGCATACAAGGCTCCCGCATTGCAGTCTGAAATCATAAAAATAAGAACAAATAAGGGGTACAAGCATCTTGACGAGCTGGAAAAACTTGGCTATATCAGCAGAGAGAAAAAAGGCAGAAGCAAACTCATCCGGCTTACACAAAAATTCTTTAACTATTTTGACGTGCCGCCTGAAAAGCTGAAAGAGAAATTTAAAAAAGTTGAAATTGTTGATGTTATTGAACGCGTAGAAGACAAGCTTCAAAGCTCTATTGAAGTAGTGCAGGAAAAAATACAAGGACTTGAGGTTTACGACACTGCGCCAAGCCCCGAAGAGAAAAAAGAACAGTTGGGCAGTCTTGAGGTGTTTCCAGTACAGCCGGGTGAAGAACACGAACATAGAAAACACCTTCACGTAGAAAGATTGTCAGACTCAGGAGCTTCTGAGCAGCAGCCTGCCAAAACAGAACTGCCGGTAAAGGAAATTCCTTCAGAAACCAAACTTTCTGAAGAAATCCCTGCCGCGCCTGAATCAAAGCCGGCAGAAGAGCTAAAACCAGAAGAGTTTACACCAGAAGTAAAAGAACTAATCAGCACAGTTCAAAAAGAAAAAGTAAAAGGCATGTTTCCGGAAGGCGTGCCTGAAGACGTTGAAAAAGCTGCTGCTGAAAAAGCAAAAGAAATGCTAAAACCTAAAGAAGATATAGACGAATCTAAAGAATCAGAAGAATTTTCCTGAGTGAGCACAAAGCGCGAACTCGAAAATCGTGCATAGCTTTAAAAACCCCTGTCAATTAACATTTATCGACGAGAAAAGCCTTTCTTTTTAGGCATCAAAAATGACTGAAACAGAAGCGAAACCCACTGAAACAATCATTCCTCGTATCATTGAAGAGGAGATGAAAACTTCATACTTAGATTATTCCATGTCTGTTATTGTTGGCAGAGCGCTTCCTGATGTGAGGGATGGACTAAAGCCAGTCCATAGACGTGTTCTGTACGCAATGTGGGAGCTCGGCATGACTCATAACAAGCCTTTCAAAAAAAGCGCCCGCATCGTTGGAGAGGTTCTTGGCAAGTTTCACCCGCATGGAGATACTGCGGTTTATGATTCTCTTGTCAGGATGGCGCAGCCGTTTGCGGTCAGGTATCAGCTTATTGACGGGCAGGGAAATTTTGGCTCGCTTGACGGCGATTCTGCGGCAGCGATGCGTTACACTGAATGCCGTCTGCAAAAAGTGGCGGAAGAACTGCTGCAGGACATTGAAAAAGAAACAGTGTCGTTTGTGCCAAACTTTGATGGAAGCCTCAAAGAACCAACTGTGCTGCCGTCAAAAGTACCTAATTTGCTGCTTAACGGAAGCACCGGCATTGCAGTGGGAATGGCAACAAACATTCCTCCTCACAACATGCGAGAGCTTTGCAGTGCAATCATTGCAACAATCGACAAGCCTGACGTAACTGTCGCGGAAGTCATGCAGTACATACCTGCACCAGATTTTCCCACTGGCGGGATTATTTGCGGCACGACAGGCATCAAAGATGCATATTCTACCGGCAGAGGAAAACTCACTGTACGGGCAAGACATCATGTTGAAGAAATAAAAAACAAAACACGCTTGATAATCACAGAAATACCTTATCAAGTTAACAAAGCAGAACTTGTTGAGCAGATAGCTGCGCTCGTAAGAGACAAAAAAATCTCAGGCATTACTGCCCTCAACGACGAAAGCGACAGAGAAGGACTTCGTATCGTCATAGAACTCAAAAGCGGCATGAATACAGACATCGTCCTGAACCAGCTTTTTTCACACAGCAGACTACAGGAAACATTTGGAATTATTAATCTCGCATTAGTAGACAACCAGCCAAAAATCATGCCGCTCATAGAAATGATAAAACATTTTATCACACACCGGCAGGATGTAGTGCGCAAACGAACTGCTTACGACCTTAAAGAAGCAGAGAAAAAAGCGCACATCCTTGAAGGATTAATAATCGCACTTGACCACATTGATGAAATAATTGCATTCTTGAAGAAAACAAAATCAACAGATTTGGCAAAAACAGGCCTAATGCAAGACTACGGGCTCAGTGCAGAACAAGCACAAGCAATTCTTGACATGCGTCTTGGCAAACTCACCAATCTCGAGCAGGAAAAAATAAGGGAAGACCATAAAAACCTTTTAGTTCAAATATCTGACTTTAAAGACATCCTCGCATCAGAACCAAGAATACTTGGAATAATCAAAAGTGAACTTACTGATTTGTCAGCAAGATTCGGCGACTCAAGAAGAACAATGATTCAACATGAAGCAGCAGGAGAAATAACTCAAGAAGAACTTATCAAACCGGAAGAAGTCGTTGTCACGATGAGCCACGGCGGCTATCTTAAACGACTTCCAATTGATACATACAAACAGCAAAGAAGAGGCGGCAAGGGAATTATCGCTGCAGAGACAAAGGAAGAAGATTACATAGAACATTTGTTTGCTGCAAACACCCATGACCATCTTTTGTTTTTCACAAACCTCGGCAAAGTGCACTGGCTCAGAGTGTTTGAAGTCCCTGAAGCAGGAAGGTATGCACGCGGAGGAAGCATAGTCAATATTCTTAATCTTTCACCGCAGGAGAGAGTTACAAGCACTCTTGCGATAAAAGAATACTCAGAAAACAAATATGTGTTTTTTGTCACAAAAAAAGGCGTTGTAAAAAAGACAGAGCTTTCAGCATACAGCAATCCTAGAAAAGGAGGCATCATGGCAGTTGGGCTTGATGAAAGTGATGAGTTGATAAGCACACTTTTGACTGATGGAAAAGCACAGATTATTCTTGCGACAA
The DNA here is from genome assembly GCA_016198725.1 of Candidatus Aenigmatarchaeota archaeon. Lineage (GTDB taxonomy): Archaea > Nanobdellota > Nanobdellia > Woesearchaeales > ARS49 > JACQIC01. Next base: position 3,238 of record JACQIC010000094.1, read on the forward strand.
AAGACGGACTTGCAATTCGTTTTGATGAATCAGATGTTCGCCCCATGGGCAGAGCAGCAGGAGGAGTCATCGGCATACGCCTAAAAGAGCAGGATTCTGTAATTGACGCTGTTGTTGCAGAAGAAACAAAAACCATTTTGTGCGTTACTGAAGGCGGTTTTGCCAAGCGCACTCCAGTCTCGGATTACCGTCTAATTGGAAGAGGCGGAGTCGGAGTAATTAATTTGAAACTAACCGAGAAAAATAAAGGAGTTGTTGCGGTTAAAACAGTCAGCAATGACGATGAAGTCATGATTATCACAAAGAACAACATCATGATTAGAACGCCTGTCAGCGGCATCAGCACCGTAGGCAGAAACTCGCAAGGCGTCCGCGTGATGAGATTAGGCAGCGGAGATGAAGTGGCCGCATGCACAACTGTTGTAAAAGAGGAAGCAGACCCGGCATGATTAAATGTTTGGCTGTTGTTCATCAGGGAACAGAAGATACTACCCAGAAAGAACTTGTTGAACTGGGCGCAGCAGATATTTCTGTTTTGGAAGGAGCAGTTTTGTTTTCAGAACAGGATTTGAAAACACTCTGCAGTATTGCATACCAGATAAGGTCTGCAACAAAAATAATCTGGATTTTATGCAGCGGAAAAAACATACTTGAAGAAATAAGCAAAACAGAATTATCAATCGTGAAAGAAAGAACATTTGCCGTTGAAAGTGAAATTACAGAAGTTGGTGAAGCAGAGATTGCAGAGCAAATTATAGAAAAAACAAAAAATAAAGTTTCGCTGACAACCCCGGATGTTTTGTTTTATGCAGGAAGGTTTTCTCAAACAATATTTTTTGGAGTTGACCTGACAGGCATTGACTTGGGAAAAAGAGATTACAGGATTTTTTTAGGACCATCAAACATTAAAGGAACGCTTGCATATTCCCTGCTTAAAACTTCCGGCTGGAATGAAACAAAAACGCTTTTGGACCCTTTCTGCCAGTCAGGAACCGTAGTTATTGAAGCAGCGCTTGCAAGCCTGCAAAAACCAACTGCGTTTCATCAGAAAAAAAATCTTGCGTTTGTCAAACTAATGGAAGAAAATATTTTCTCTGCTGTCGATAATAAAATAATTCCAGAAAAAAAGCTTTTGATTTATGCATTTGATCCGCACTTTAAACATATCAGCGCAACTCAAAAAAATGCAAAAATAGCAGAAGTGAACAAATGTCTTCAATACTCAAGGCAGGATATTGACTGGTTGGATATTAAAGTAGAACCCGATAGCATTGATTGTATTGTAACCTGCCTGCCTGCAGAGCGGGACTTAAAGAAAGGAGATATTCCTGCATTGTTTCTCCGCTCCAAGAAAATCATGAAAAAAAATGGAACAATAACACTTCTCGCAAAAACAAAACAACAGGAAATACTTGATGCAGGAAAAGACTACACTCTAAAAGAACACAGAACAGTGTGGCAGGGACAAAGTGCGTTAAGCATCATGATGTTTCAATTGTAAAATATATTTTGTAGTGTAGTATACATTCCGCATTTTTCCCATAAAACAAGCGCCAAAACTCACAACCTTTTTATTCTGACCATTCTGTCTTATTTGAATGCACGTTGAAATATGTCCTGTTGGCGGCTTTGGTGAAATAGGCAAAAACATGTGCGCAGTCCGCGTAGATGACGAAGTTGTTATTTTCGACATGGGCCTGCACATGCCTAATTACGTGAAATATACTGAAGAAGAGCGTGAAGAAGTTATTAAAATTAATCCTTCAGAACTTAAACGCGTGAATGCAATTCCTGATGATATGGTTATTGATGACTGGCGAAAAATGGTAAAAGCCATCATTCCTTCACACGCACATTTGGATCATGTGGGCGCAATTCCTTATCTTGCCGGAGTATTTGACGCACCTGTCGTGTGCACTCCTTTTACTGCAAGAGTAATTACTGCCATTCTTCGTGATGACAAAATACGCCTGCCAAACAAGATTGTTGAACTTGAACCAAACGCGAAAATACAGCTGACTAAGAATCTTGCAGTTGAGTTCATTCACGTAACGCACTCAACACCTCAAACTGTTTTCATAGCATTACACACACCTTACGGAGTAGTGTTATATGCCACTGATTTCAAAATTGATTTGAACCCTGTGCTTGGAAAAAAATTTGACATGCAGCGGGTAGAGAAACTCAAAGGAAACGTACTTGTCGCAATTATTGACTCATTGTACTCGCAGGATAACAAAAAAACTCCCTGCGAATCTGTTGTTCGGGAAATGCTGCGTGATGTTCTGTTGGGTGTGGAAAGCAAAAATAACGCAGTCATAGTCACGACATTCAGCTCACATATTGCAAGGATTAAGACCATAATTGAATGCGCCAGCCAACTGAACAGAAAAGTTGTTCTTCTTGGCCGTTCAATGGCAAAATACGCGCTGGCAGCAGAAGATGCAGGAATTTATGACGTTTCAAAATTTGCAGAAATTGTTGCGTATGGCTCAAAAGTGCGCAAGAAGATGAAAGAAATTGAAAAAACAGGCCGCAATAAATGGCTTTTGGTCGTCACAGGACATCAAGGCGAGCCCAACTCCATGCTGACAAAAATTGCAGATAAAAAAGTTCCTTTTTTGCTAAAAAAAGAAGACCTTGTTGTTTTCTCCTGCAACATAATTCCAGTGCCAGTAAACATTGAACACAGAAAGATTTTGGAAGAGAAACTGTCCGACACCGGCGTACGAATGTTCAAGGATATTCACGTTTCAGGTCATGCAAGCAGAGAAGATATGCGCGAACTGATTAAAGCAATTCAGCCAAAAAACCTGATTCCAGTTCATTCAGCCAAAGCAGGAATTGACGGGTTTGTAAGCCTATGTACAGAACTAGGGTATGAAAAAGGCAAAACAGTTCATGCGCTCGTAAACGGGCAAAGGCTCATTATTGCGGCGAGGGCATAATGAAGATAGAAGCCAAAACAGGGATGTCATTGTTCATTGTTGCCATCATGGTATTAAGCGTCATAGGATTTGTGCTCGTTGACCTCGGAGGAACTGATACAAAACGAACATTTGGCGAATATACTTTTTACAAAACATCTGACGGCTGGAGGGCAAAAATTGCAGGTCAGCAGATGTATTTCAATTTTGTTCCTGAACAAGTAAATTCCATTCAACTTGATGCCCAATCAAAACAGATTTTGACAACCTCACCCATATTGGCAGTAACGTATGACTCAAATGACGTGTACGCCCAGTCAATGGGACAACTGCAGTACTACATGGAACAACTGCTGAACCAAAACCAAAAAGTATTTATCACCCGCGGGCTTACAAACAATACTGATTTTCCTTCACTGCCCAAACTCACGTGCGCAAATGCATCACAATCAATGCCAGTCATCATGTTTGAAAAACAAAACACGACACAAATTATTTCAACAAACTGGTGCATTCACGCACAGGCGGCTGGCGGAGAAGACTTTTTTTCACTTGCAGACAGAATATTGTACACGATTTTGGGGGTGCTGTAAATGACAAAACATGAAGAACAATACGGAACATTTTTCATCGTAGGAATAGTATTGTTTGTGCTCGTGGTTCTTGTTGCAATTTTGTACGGACTGAAATACGTTTACAAACCCCATTATCCTACAATTACCTACAATAATTTTGAGTTCAAGCAAAAAGACAAATTTTGGCACACACTATGGCAGCGTAATGACAAAGTTTATACGATTTCCCTGCGTTTCAACCCAAAAGAACTTGAAGACATTCCTATAACAGGCGTGCTGAACAGCACGTTCAACAGAAGAAAAACCACACACGTAACTTTTGACCCACAGTCTGATTCCGACCAGTTCAAATATCTCGCAGTTGCGGCATCAGAATTAACAGTAAACATGGCCGGACCTCTTGGCAAAGATATTGTTGCCGCCTGCACACAAAACATAACTTCTGCCTGTGCTGACCGTCCAATAGTCTCATGCGAAAGCAATGAAAAGAACGTCATCCTGCTAAAAGCAGAAGGCGCACCACACATTGAACTGAACAACACCTGCATGACATTATACGGAACAGGATTTGACATAGTCAAAACAATTGATAAAATGCTTTACATCTGGATGCAAATCATTCCAACATGAGCTGATAAGCTCACGAAAATCTCGAGTTCGCTCGCTATGCTCGCTCACACGAGATTTTCAAATGACACGGAGGTTTTTGCTTCGAAACATTTGAATTTTCGTGAATGAGCCGACGAAGTCGGCGAATACAGAAAATTCGTAAATTCAGAGCCGCTAAACAAGTACCTAAAATAATTAAGTTTTTATACTTTCTATTGGCTTTTTACACCATGCCAGACTTTCTTCAAAAACAAGCCAAACCTAACCTGGATTATAGAGAAAAGATTGTCGCACTTGCGCAAGTAATGCCTGTTCAACCCCAAAGTGTAGCCAAAGCGCTGAATACCAACTCAATTCTTGCATCTGCAATGCTTTCAGAACTTGCAGAAAAAGGCAGTCTTGTTGTTTCTCACCTAAAAGTTGGAAGCAGTCCATTATATTACATCCCTTCTGACGCATCAAAACTACTGAATTACGTTCATGTACTAAATGAAAAAGACCAGCAGACGCTAAAAAAACTGCAGGATGACATGGTTCTCAGAGACGCTGAACTTGACCCTTTATTAAGAGTTTCTTTGAGAAGCCTCAAAGATTTTGCCAAATCCCTGACTGTAAAATACAACAGCACACAAGAATTGTTTTGGAAATATTTTCTTGTTGAAGATAAGATTGCAGAAGAGATTATAAAAAATTTACTTGAGCCGCGACAAACGCCAGTTTCACCACTGCCCGCCCCGCTTTCACCGCCGCCAACACCAATTCCTACTATTCCTTCACCTATCACGCCACATCCTGCTTTAGCTTCATCAAAGCACAAAGAAATTAATAAATTGAAAGAAAAAACTGAAAATACCCCTTTATCAGCCCAGCCGCAAAATTCACAGGCATTGTCTGACTCATTTTCAAAATTATTGTCAGCTTATTTTTCAAAAAAGTCAATCTCTGTTTTCAAAGAGATAATGGTAAAGCGAAATTCAGAAAATGATTACGTCCTAAGCATTCCAACGCCAGTTGGCAAAGTAATGTATTACTGCAAAGCAACCAACAAGAAAAAAGCAACTGATGCAGATATCAGCCGTGCATTTGTTCAAGGACAACTGAAGAAACTGCCAATACTTTACCTGTACTCCGGAGAGCTTACACCAAAAGCAAAAGAAGTTCTTAAAGAACTCCAAGGAGTAACGGCAACAAAACTATAAAATGGGCGTAAACCTAAAAGACTTGTTTGAACGCAAGGAAATAACCCTTGACGAGTTGTCAGGCAAAATTCTCGCTATTGACGCGTACAACATGTTATACCAGTTCCTGACCACTATCCGCACACCCGAAGGCCAGCTGCTAACTGACTCGAAAGGCAACATTACCAGCCACCTTATTGGATTATTCAGCAGGACCTGCGCGTTTCTTGAAAAAGGCATAAAGCCAGTGTTCGTGTTTGACGGCAAGCCCCCAGAATTAAAAATTCAAGAATTGCACAGAAGAGCAGATATTAAGAGAGAAGCTGCCAAAAAATATCAAGAGGCAGAACAAACTGGAGATATAAACGCAATGAAAAAGTTTGGCGCCAGAACAGCACGCTTGGAAAAACCAATGGTCGAAGATGCAAAGAAACTAGTCCAGCTCCTCGGCCTGCCTGCTGTGCAAGCTCCAAGCGAAGGCGAAGCGCAGTGCGCACACATGGCACAAACCAACGCTGTATGGGCTGTTGCTTCGCAGGATTACGACAGCCTACTGCACGGCACTCCAAAACTCGTGCAAAACTTGTCAATTACCGGCAGACGCAAGATAAGAGGCGCAATCGGCACTGTGCTTGTTTCTCCTGCACTAATAAAACTGCAAGAAAACCTTACACAACTCGCAGTATCACAAGACCAGCTAATACTTCTCGCACTCCTCGTAGGAACAGACTATAACTATGGCGGTATTCACGGCATCGGTCCAAAAAAAGCGCTGAAAATCGTAAAAGAACACAAAAACATTGAAGCAGTAGAATCAGCAGTAAACTGGAAAGAACATTATGAAAAACCACTAACTGAACTGTATGAACTGATTAAAAACATTCCAGTAACTGATGAATATGATATATCTTTCCAACCAATTGATGCACAGAAACTTACAACTTTTCTTGTGGACGAACATGATTTTGGTGCAGAAAGAGTCAAGAAAACGATTGATGCACTTGGAAGCAAAGTCAGAGAGAAAAGTCAGAAAGGGCTCGGTGCATTTCTATGAGCGCTCTTAAAAAACTGCTTGCACACAAACTGACTAAAAAACAATCAGCATTACTGCGGGCAAGCTTTGACATTATCGGCTCAATTGCTATTATTGAAGTGCCAAGAGAGCTGATAAAGAAACAGAAAATAATTGCAGCGGCAGTTCTTTCATTAAACCCTTATATCAAGACTGTTGCAAAAAAAAGTGGCGGGCACACTGGCACATACAGAAGGCAGAAACTTGTTATTCTTGCTGGAGAGAAAACAAAAGTTACTGAACACAAAGAAAGCGGGCTTCGCATGAAATTAAATGTCGAAACATGCTATTTCTCACCACGGCTTGTTACGGAAAGAATGCGCATTGCATCACTTGTTAATCCAAATGAAAAAATTCTTGTAATGTTCTCAGGAGTCGCGCCATACCCGTTAATTCTTGCAAAACACTCCCCTGCCAAAAATGTAATTGGAATAGAAATGAACCCTGAAGCGCACAAATATGCTGTTGAAAACATTGCATTAAACAAACTGCAGCACAAAATCATGTTGTATAAAGGAGACGTAAAAAAGATACTGCCTGAACTCTCTGAAAAATTTGACAGAATAATAATGCCGCTGCCAAAAACCGGCGAAGAATTTCTTGATGCTGCGCTGGCAAAAATAAAGAAAGGCGGCAGGATTCATCTTTATCAGTTTGCTGAAGAAACAAAATTCACAGAAGCCGAACAAAAAGTACTACAAAAATGCAAACAATTTGGAAAAAAATGCACAATCCTGCAAACAGTCAAAGCAGGACAGCACGCACCAAGAGTGTTCAGGATATGTTTGGATGTGGAAGTGAAGTAGTACACTTTTTGTATTCTTATATTCAATACTTTATGTGTTTTGCTGAAGCGACGCATCTCAGGATTTGAGAATGAGAGTTCTGGTCTCTTCGTATTGTCTGAGCAGTTCTTCAACGCTTCTTCTCCTCTGTCCAGCACCGCTGACCTGCGAATGAAATCGGAGCAATGCCGCCTTCAGCTCATCTGTTGGCCGCGTGTAGTATTCTGCTGCCATAGTTTTCGCAGAGCATGGAAGCGTCCATTTCATTAAATCTACCAATTCAGTTCTTCCTCTCTTGAACACCTCTGTAGCTGCTGCAGATACCCAATCATCAAGTACTTTGTACGCTTCTGCTGGTTCTCGGATGATGTACCATCCAGTCCGATTATCAGAAGTGTTGACGCACAGCCATCCTGCTTGCGTGACTTCGGGCAATGGTGGTGCATTCACTGCTTGTGCGCGAGCATAGAATTTGCTTCCAACCCACAATGCGACTGGATTCGAAAGTCCGCCTGGGAGCGGTGCTTGCACTTCAGTTATATGTCCATGTCCTCTAAGAAGATTGAAATACTCTTCGTCAATATCGCTTCGCGAAAGACGTTTTTGTGGGACAAGTCCGAAGACAGTATAGTACTGAACTCCTTGTTGTTTGGCGATAATACCAACCATGCCAAAACTGTTTGTGAAAGGCGCGTCCAAGAGTGCCACGATGGTATATTGAGAAGGTTGATTCTCAAACGCAGCCGATAAACTCATGGCAAAGTCGCATTTCCTTATGTATAATAACCTATGTATTTTTGGTAATCATTCAGTTGTTTGAAGTGGGCTGAGGATATTTTGGAGTCCTTGGAGCACGTTTATTTTTCTGAGTCTGAGTGTTTGGATGATGCTTGTGAGTTGTGCGGTGACTGTTGCGCCGCGGTTGCTTCTGCTGCCGTGAC
>JACQIC010000092.1 GCA_016198725.1 Candidatus Aenigmatarchaeota archaeon
GAAGAATCCCCTTGAAGAGATGTACCGAATGCTCACTTCAAGAGCCTAACCAATTACGTTCTGTTTCTTCATTAAATTTAAAAACTTAATGGCTCTTTTACGTTGTATGTTAATCTATTCGGCGGTTATTAATTTGCTTGACTGGTTTGTTGAGACTATTGGTGTGGCAGTTATTTCTTTGTTTATTGGATTTATCCTTGCAAATCTTGCGGCGAGACTTGCAGAAACACTTTTGTCGCATGCAGAGCTTAACAGGGTTATTTCGAAAGCTGGTGTGAGAACTGATGCTGAATTGCTTCTTGTTCGGTTTGTCAGAATAAGTGCATATGCTGTGACTTGTATTTTGGTGCTTTGGCATCTTGGTATTTTGCAGTATGTTTTCATGGCCGTGCTTTCAGTTGCGATTCTTTTTTGTGCGGCAGAAATAGTTATCAATCTTCTCGATATAATTCCAAATTTGTTGTTTGGTTTTTTATTGAAAAGAAAAAATCCTTTTTTGCAGGGTGATATGCTTTCAGTTGGAAGAATTTCTGGGAAAGTAAGAAATGTTTACTTGACAGATGTCACAATAACAACTCCGGCTGAAGATATTTTAGCTGTTCCATACTGGTATTTGTATAAAATGCATAAAAGAATGAAACGGTAAAATGTTAAGAACTTGCCATTTCAAGCATGCTTACTATGTTGAATAATTGTGTTCTGGTGAACGGTTGCATGTTTGCGTCTTCTGTGAGGTCTTCAAGTTCGCTTAGTGCACGGGAGACTTTTATTGATATCTCGGAGTTTTGTTCAAGTGTTTTGATTGTTTGTCCGAGGCGTAGTTTTATGTTTTTTGGGATTTGGGTGTCTGCTTCAAGTTCTTTTAGGAAGTTGATTGCCACGAGTATTTTTTCGTTGTCCATGAGGTTTACTCTGTTTTGATTGTTCCGAGAATTTCTTTGCGTAGTTTTTCAGTTTTGTCTGACAGCTGTTTTTCTTGTTTGTCGATTACTGATATGTGAATTTTGAGGCGTTCTTGTTTTTCGCATAGTTCTGATTTGAGTGATTTTGGCTCTGTTTTTACCAGAATGTTGCCCAGTAGTTTGTATGCTTCCGGTGCGGTTTCAAGTTCTTTCAGCGCGTTTTCAATTTCCAAGAGTTGTGCAGTAAACTGTTGTTTCTGAATTTCTATCTGTTGCATGTTTTGTTCAAGTACTTGCAGTTTGCCTACTGCTTCTTGGGCTTTTTTTTCCATGACTTTAAACGGCCTTTACTTTTGTAGTGGCAGTCCTCGACTTGTATAACATTTTTGAACCGCAGTAAGGACAGCGCACTCGCTTTCCCATCATTTCTTCAGATATTTTTTTTGAACATGAAAAGCACGTGTATTTTACCATTATGCCTCCTCTGTAGCAACTGCTTCTTTTTCAATCGTGTACGCTTTTGCAGTGAATTTTGCATCACATTTCCTGCATTCCCAAACGCCAAAAAAGACGCGCTTTACGCGGTTTTTGGAGCAATACGGGCACTTTAGTCTTTTTCCATAATACAATTTCTCCACTTGTGCTGTTTTGAATTTTGTCGTGGTGCCGTACCTTACGCCAAAACGTTTCACTGAGCCAAGACCTTCTTTCTTTGCCATAAACGCTACCAAAACTTAAGGGGTTTTTAAATGTTACTTAAAGTCAAGTTATCTGTTCATATCTAAGTATGGCTCCGACTTTTCCAATATCTCTCAACTGAACCCCTTCCCGTGTATCTGTGCTGATTATCTTTACTTCTGTTGAGTATTGTTTTGCTTTTTCTTCTAGTTCGTCAATGATTTTTTCATCAAGTGCTTCTGAAACAAGCAGTGTTGCAGCTATGCCGAGCTCAAGCACTTTGCGCACTTCTATTATGCCGTATGCTACGATTGTTGGTTTTGTGGCAAGCAGTTCGAGGAAGCGGTGCATTATTTTTTTTTCATCAGCTATTTCTTCTTCTGCAAGCACGTCCTGTGACTTGTCAACCAGTTCTTGCAGTCCGAACTCTTCGGTGTATGACAGATCCTTGACTGCGAGGACTTTTTTTTGCACATCGCCTGTCAGGAATCCTTTTTCCACAAAGTCGTATTTTGTGCTTCCGGGACCGCCGACAATAATTCCTTTCAGTCCTTCGTGCATAAGGAATTGGTCTTTCACGTAGTCTGCCACTTTTTTCAGGTGGGCTTTGACTGCAAGGTCTCTGTTTTGTTGGAAACGGTGGGCTGACTGGCCTCCTGCCTTCATTTTTCCAGGCACGTGAGAGTGGGTTTTGAGCATTGGAATTATTACTTTGCCTTTCAGCTGTGCTATTGTTGCATCGCGCGCATCAAGTACAATTAGTCCGTATATTTCTTTTACATCAAGCATGTCTTGCAGTATGTCGAGCTGAAAGTTTTTGTCGCACCGGTAGATTCTTGTTTTTATTGGGACTGGCGGTTCAATGTCCCATACTTTTACGTCTGATGCTCCTTCCCTGCTTGCCACGTTTCCTGAGAAGATTGCAAGTCCGTTTGGAGGTGTTTTTCCCACGAGTTTGAGGCGCTGCACCATTCGTTCAAGTGCGTCTATCACGTTGTTTCTTGTTTGCGTGCTTTTGATGTTTGTTGCAGTGCCCTGCTCTTGTGACAAGTGGTTCATTATTTTGTTCAAGTCATATCCTTGCGGGACATAGACTGTAACAAACTCTGTGTGGCGGGCGCTGTAGCTGCCTAACTCAGTAATTAGCTTTTTCAGATGATACTTTTGGTGGGATGTTAGCATAAAGCACTTTAAGTTTTGCTGGTTTATAAACTCACCTACTCAGTCCCTGGAACTTCATCTTGACATTGCTGGATTACTTGTGTGAGTTTTTTATAAGTTATGACTGAATTGTCACACTAGTTTTAAATTTTTGTTTCACTTTATCATTCAAATATGAGGTGAATGTCACATGACATGTTATAATATGAAAGACAAAGGCGCATCAAAGTACAGCGTTGGCGGTTATGCTGCACTGTTAGATGCAGATGAAAGAAGTTATGGTGGCGCCGGAGAAAATCTTGAAGGTTTGTCAGGTTATGGCGCTACTCAAACATATGGACAGAAAGCAGATACTTATCTCTTCAACACAAATTATCAGTGGCAAAGGCCGTATGCTGCACAACCAGTCGCATCATACCGCTCACAAGGATTGGAAGGGCAACTTCATCAACTGACAAAATCGCAGGATGATAAAAGTGCAGGAATTGGTACAACAAAAACCATAGATGCGACAGTTGCTCAAGCATTGCCTCTTGTTTACGTTTGCGTTCCGGCAGTTCAAATTCTTCTTCCACAGGAATATTCAAGTCAGGAACTAGAAGAGCTTGAAAAGTTTTACAAAATTCTGCTTGAACTCCAAAGGAAAATAGGTAAGCAACAATGGACTATGAAAAATACATTGCAAGGGCAAAAAGCTTAGTTCAGCAGGGTACTGAGGCAGAAGAATCTTCACCAAATGCCGCAAAATATTTTTTCATAGAGGCAGCTGCGCTTTTGGCTGAGGCGTCAAAGTGTGCGCCCAGTTTTGAAGCAAAAAAAGAAAGTTTGGAACTTGCAAACCAGTTATACCTCCGCGCGCAAAAAACAGAGGCAGAAGAATCACCACAACAGTTTACAACTTCAAGTGTTGCATTCAAGGATATTGCGGGAATGGAAAAAGTCAAAGAGGAAATCAGGCTTAAGCTTATAGCGCCGTTAAAATATCCTGATGTTTTCGCCAAGTACGGAAAATCTGTTGGTGGAGGCATTCTGATGTATGGTCCTCCCGGCTGCGGCAAAAGCCTGCTTGCAGAGGCGACCGCAGGGGAAGCGGGCGTGCCATTCTTCCATGTCAAGGCAAGCAGTCTGAAAAGCAAGTATGTTGGAGAGACTGAAAAAAACATCGCAAAACTTTTTGATGAAGCACGAAAACACGAAGCAGCCATTTTATTCTTCGACGAATTTGAAGCACTTGGCGCAGACAGGAACAAGACAACTTTTTCTTACGAAAAAAACTTTGTTTCACAACTGCTGACAGAACTTGATGGCATTGGCTCGAAGGCTCAGCGTTTGCTCGTGATAGCTGCAACCAATCTGCCGTGGGAAATAGATCTTGCATTGCGAAGGGATGGACGGTTTGGCTCAGTAATTTTCATACCACCTCCAGACGCAACTGCAAGAAAAGAAATGCTGCAAATGATGCTGAAAAGCTGTCCTACAAAAGACATTGATTCAGATATTCTGGTTAAGTTGACTGAAGGTTTTTCAGGCGCAGAAATACACGGTCTTGTTGAACGCGCAAAAGAAATCCCGCTCAAGGAATTCATCAACACAAACAAATTACGGCCTGTCCTACAAGAAGATTTACTTGCAAGCGTCAAATCAATACATCCCGTATCAAAGAAGTGGTTTTCAGACGCGAAACAAAAACTAAAATGTGCAACTGACGATCCTTTGTGGGTGGATATGCAAAAGACAATAGAGGAAGTATGAAATTCTTAAACAAATACAATTTTACTTTAACTTCACATTACTCGAAAGTCCCTTTCTTGATCACCACAACTGTTTTTTCTTTCAGGTAACTTCCGGGGTTCAATACGACATTACAGCCAGTTTTGCAATAGTTCTCAAGTACTGCACCTAATTTTTTTCTGCCAGAATCGTATTTATTTCCATCAGGTAGTTTGGCGATTACTGGTTTTTCATCCAGTCGTAAATTTGCTAATGTTGTCTTATCACCAAGATTGCAATGTTCTCCGATTACGCTGTCGCCAACATAGTTTCTGTGCGGTGCGTTGCTATGACTGAGAATTACTGAATTTTTTATTTCACTGCAATGCCCGACATGACAGTTTTCGCCAATAATAACTCCTTGCCGCAAGTAAGCATTTGGCCCTATTCTGCTGTTATCACCAACATAAACAGGTCCTTTAAACTTACACCCTGCTTCAATTGCGCAGTTGTTTCCAATGTACACCTGCCCTTCAAATAAGCAGAAGCTTTCTATTTTTGTTTCTTCACCAACAAACAAACGTCCTCTGATGTCTGTGAACTTCGGCAAACAGCCACGAGGCATTGTTGGCAGATTTAATGAAAAATATTTTTCCAGCAGTTCTGGAATTTGCCAGACATTTGTAGCTTGTTTTACAGCTTCAACAAACGGCTTGCAGTTTTCCTGCTCGTTCAACAATTCATCCAGTTGAGCTTTGACAAAAGGAAGGAAGTCAGACATGTGCTTCAGGTGCAATACATTGTTTAAGTAATTTGTGAATTTTTAGTTGAGGACAATAGTCTCGCATATTAATTTTCTTCAACTGAAGTTTGGAAGACATAACATTTCTATGCTTTACTTATGTCTTCCATTATTTATGTGCGCAGAATATACTTGTCGTACAGGTTTTGGACGTATAATGCCTCTAAATGTTACTCTGCCTTGAAAATCATCATTCAAAAAGCGGTCAGCAATTTCTTCCAAAGCGTCAACACAAAGCTCTCTTTCAATATGGTAGTTTGTGATAATATCCATTGAACATTTCCTGTAGCTTTTAGACAATTTTTAAATCTGCGCCTCTTCTTATTGCATCCAACAACAAATCTTTCTGTTTGCTTAAATCGTAATAATGAGATAACCCTTTGTAAAACCGATAAGGACAACTCTTGCAATCCTTGCCATCGTGATTTGGTTCACAGGCAATTAATTTCCAAGTTCCACCCCAGGTAGGAGTTTCTCTCAGTTTTGTTTCTATATATTCTTTACGATAAGACTGCCCTGCTAAATAATGTGCGTCAGCATGACACCTATGACGTATTCCAGAAGGACTTACTTCAGTTGCCCAAATTTTACACGTAATGTCTTCGCTCATACGCTGAGTAAATTAAGAGCTCTTTTAAAGGTGCGTCTTCCAGAATGCAGCACATATTGCACCAACTTTAAAAACAACTAAATTCTATGTGGGATTTGGATGAGCGAATTAGTTGTTCATAGGGAAGATAAGGCAGAAGAAGTTCAGCATAGAGAATATACCACAGAAGAGGCTGAGCCCGCAGTGCAAAAATCACATGAGGAGCTTCTGCAGGAAATAAAAGGAAAAGGAACAGAATTAGATTCTTCCGCACTTTCTGAGCTTGGAAAACTGGCGTACAGACAAGCGCGTGATTCAGAACGCCAGTCTAATCCAGTATCGCCTGCATCTGCAGTTGAAGCTGTCAAAAAGAATTATGATGAATCATTCACTATTCTTGAGCATATCGGCACTGGCGGGTTTGGTGATGTGTACAAAGCACAGCTTTCTGACGGCAGCGTTGTTGCAGTAAAGTACTGTGAAGGCGGAATTGACCGTGAAGTTGTTGCAGCAGGACTTAAGCACCCCAACATCACGCCGCTGATTGAGAAAGGAAAAGATGACAAGGGGGAATACATTGTACGCGAGTATGTTGAGGGGAAGAATTTGGCAGAATTGTTGAAGACAAAAAAGTTAACAGAGCAGGAAATTTGTCTGGTTGCAAAACAAATGTATGATGGAGTGAGCTATCTGCACCGCAAGGGCATTGTGCATGGCGATTTAAAACCAAAAAACATTCTTGTACCGGATGACTTGAAACAGGGGGATGTTAAAATAACTGATTTTGGGCTTGCGCTGAAAACAAGAGAAGAGTATCTCGAACAAAGCCTGACCAGTAGTGTTGCAAAAGGAACACTTGCCTACCTTGCTCCGGAGCAAAAGTATGGTGAAGTGACTGAAAAAAGTGACGTGTACAGTCTTGCAAAAGTAATGATTGAGATGATTACAGGAGTTATGCCCAGATGGGCACAGGACCAGCGCGTGCCAAAGGGTGAAATTTCAATTCAGCAGCTTGAAAAATGTTTGGAAGAAAATCCAGAATATAGGGCGGAAATGCAAGAAATCAGTGTGTTTGTAAGCGAACTAGAGAAAAAGATTGCGCCAGCGCCTAAACAAATAAATGTGCAGCAGCGTGTGCAAAAAACAAGAGTGTATAAACTGAAAGAGCGAATATCCAACTTCGTGTCCAACTTCTTTTCAACACAAGATAGCTCAGATGCTGAAACCTACAAATCACTTGTAAAGGCGACTGGCAAAAGCGCACTTGATGTCTTAAAATCTCCAGTTTGTGCAGCGGTGGCAAAAGTTTTGGTTCCTTTTGCTGCAGAATATTATGGCATGAAGGCAGCAAAACAATTGCAGAAGCAAGGCAAAGAAAATGAAGCTGTTCCTTATTTCGTTGGCAGCCTTTTTATATCCGGTTGTGAAATCGCTTACTTAGGCATACCTTTCATATCAAATATTAGTGTCCCACTTCCAATTCCAATGGATGTTATTTTTTCGGTGTGTCTTGTTTCGAGTGCTTGGGGGAAAATACTGTTAAGCGAAGCAACAACAAAAAATCTCTGAGTGAAGACGCGAAGCGTGTGAACTCGTGATTTTAATGCAGTTTCCTCTTCAACCTCAGCCTTAATTCTTCAAGGTGCGCGACTTTTTGCTTGACTAGTTTTCCAAGGTTTTTGTTTGACTGGTGCAGAAGCATTGCGAGGTGTTGTCCTCCTAAGTGGTGTGGCAGGACTACGTAGTCTGCTCCTGATTCGTAGAACTCGAGCGCTTCTTCTGAGTGTGATGCTGTTAGGATTAAGACTGGTTTTTTACGTTTCACAGAAACAAGCAGTCTGCTCACTTCTATATCTGGTGTTGTTGACACGACCAGTTTTGCTTTTTTCAACCCGCTTTCTTCAACAATCTCTGTATCGCTGACATCACCATATATGCATGGTATGCGTTCTTCCATCAGGTGCTTGATTGCATCAGGGTTGCTGTCAATTACAAGCACTGACAGTTTAAGCTCCCTTAGCGCCTTTAGCACTGTTAATCCCATGCGATTGCAGCCTATCAGCACTGCTTCTGGCAGGTATTTCTTGCTTGGCAGGAACTTGAGCCGTCTGGAAACTGGGGCATATTTTTCAAGTGGTTTTATGAAAGGGGACATGATGCGATAGATTTGCGAGCCGCCAATTATCAGGTATGTGCTTGCTGCAAAGCTGAGCAGTAAAACAAGCGCTATGAGCGCAATTACGTCTTGAGAAATTTGTCCATGCCGCGCGCCTTCCAGCGCCAGAATAAGGCTGAACTCGCTGACTTGCGCCAGAGAAAGTCCTGTAAGCAGGCTTGTTCTTGCAGTGAAGCCAAACATTGCAAGTATTGCGTATACTATGATTGGATTGCCGACTACAACAAAAACAGTAAATACTGTAATAAGTGGCCAGTAT
Organism: Candidatus Aenigmatarchaeota archaeon; assembly: GCA_016198725.1. GTDB lineage: Archaea > Nanobdellota > Nanobdellia > Woesearchaeales > ARS49 > JACQIC01. The sequence goes on from JACQIC010000092.1 coordinate 8,278, forward strand.
GCGAGTATTCCTGATAGTGTGACTTGCATTCCTATTGTTACAAAGAAAATCGTGGCAAAAAAATTCCGCAAACTTCTGGTTGACGCAATTATTGCCGTGCGGTATGGCAGCGGCGCAAGGCTGACTCCTGCAATGAACGCTCCTACTGATACTGAAAAATCAAGAACGTACGCAAGAAGTCCAAGGAAAAAAAGCCATGCAATGCTTGCAAGAAAAAGCATTTCCTGTGCAAGCGCAAACCGTTTAAATACTGGCTCAAGCAGGAATTTTCCCGCAATAACTGCCACGCCTAAAAGAATTATTCCGCTTGCCAATGGTCGCAAAATAGGAAACAAGGAAATTGATGAGAGATTTGGGAGTACTGCAAGCGCCAGCATGGCAATCATGTCCTGCACTAATAATATTCCAACTGCAAGATTGGCATGCAAAGTGTTGATTTCATTTCTGTCAGAAAGCAGTTTAACAACAAGCACTGTGCTGCTGAGTGTAAGTCCTAGACTGACGTAAAAAGACGGAACTTGCGGCACGCCGAGATACCTGCTTAGCAGATAGCCGACAGTGAATGTGAGTATGACTTGTCCGAGGCCTGCAGCAATTACTGGCTTGCCTATGCTTTTCATTTTTCTCAAGTCAAGCTCGAGCCCGACTATAAATAGAAGAAATGCTATGCCTATTTCTGACAGCGTGTTGATTTTTTCAACATCTGCCAATAATCCCATGCCAACAGGGCCTATTGCCACCCCTGCAACAAGATATGCAAGAATCAATGGCTGTTTTTGCCTGTGTGCAATGTATGCGAGCAGTGCTGCAGCGATTATAATTATGCCAATCTCGACAAAAAGGTTTTGCATTTCATATTATTAGCAAAACAGGTATTAATTTATTTGCTTTTTATAGCTATAATTTTATATAATGTGATGCAATTGATATTTGCATGCTTGAATATCTTCTGATAACAATCGCAATTGCCATGTGCGCTATTGGATCTTACACTGACTTAAGAATTAGGGAGGTTCCTGACTGGCTTAATTTTGCCGGAATAGTTACGGGAGTTGGAGTGCATTTGATTGGTGCAGTTATGTTGTGGAAAGGATGGTTTTTGCTGGAATCAGTTTTTGGTCTTGGAATAGGTTTTGGTATTGGCGCTTTGATGTATTATTCAGGCCAGTGGGGCGGCGGTGACAGCAAGATGCTTATGGCACTTGGCGCATTGATTGGCTTCATGCCTAAAATTGACAACTTGTTTTTTTCTTTGCTTGTCTATACTGCAATTTTAGGCGGCTTGTACGGGCTGGTGTATTCTTTTGTGCTTGCCGTGAAGAACTGGAAAAAATTCTTGGCCGAACTAAATAAATTATTAACTGAAATTAGATTATTAAGAAAAGTTTTGTTTGCAATAATTGTTGCAGGACTATTTTTGATTGTTTTTATTGATGATATTCTTTTCAAGCTTTTGTTTGGTTATTTTTTGATTGTTGTTCCACTGCTGTTATGCTTGTATTACTGCATCAAGGCAGTTGAACAATGCTGCATGCTGCAATACGTCAGCCCGTCACTTGTTACAGAAGGCGACTGGATTGCAAAAGACATTATTGTTGCCTACAAAAGAATCTGCGGGCCAAAAGATTTAGGGATAACAAAGCCACAGCTTGCACTGCTGCAAAATCTCGGACAGCAGGGAAAAATAAAAAAAGTGCTCATAAAATATGGCATTCCTTTTGTGCCAAGTTTCTTGATGGGACTGGTTGCTGCGTTGTTGTTGAAGAATCCACTGGCGTATATTTTATAAATAAACTATGAATGTTCAGGCATGTGACTGATTTGGAAAAAGACCTTTTACGTGAAGCATTCATGAAAGCTTTGCACCTGCCAAAACGCTCCAAAAATATTTCAGGTTTTACTTCTTCTGCCGATCCAACATCTAATTATATTGCGATTTACCGTGACATTCTTGGCAAGATTCCTGCTGAAGCAAGAGTTCTTACTCCTTACAAGATCGATAAGGTTTTGTGGTCAACTAAGGAATTTGCTGAACACAAGAGGTATTCTGTTAGGACAGGACTGTTTATTTCAGCGCTTATGAGCCATAGTTATAGCTTCAATAAATGTCAGTCTTTTACGCTAAACACGCGAGACCTGCCTTTGATTGATTATCTTGAAGCAAGTGGTGATGAAAAAATGCCAATAGAAGTTATTGTGACAGATTCTGTTGGCAACAATTGTTTCAGACAAATCAAACATGCAAGAATTATTGTAGAAGGAAGTACTGGCAGTTATTGTGGTGCTTATTGTGAAAATAGTAAAATTAATGTTAAAGGTGATGTTGGAGAGTTTTGTGGTTATTCGGCAGAAGATTCTATCTTTGCCATTGGCGGTTTTGCTGGCAATAATTGTGGTGATGCGTCTAAAAATTGCAGGTTTGTTACTAAAAAATTTGAAGTTGATTGGAATCTTGATTTATCGCATCCAAGACATGGCTGTGATAATTCTGAGTTTGTCACTGCTTCACGCCGTTCATATGCTAAACTAAAACGCATGATGGAAGAATTTCTGCCTGAAATGCCTTCAAAGAATATTGATGAAAGATTTAAGGCAAACATCAAACTAACTCATGATGATGGTCGTGTAATAGAAGAAAAAGAGATTCAGTCATGACAACAGCACTTTACCTTGCAGACTCTTACGCAAAAGAATGCTCCGCCACAGTTTTGTCAGTCAAAGACGGCAAGTTTATTGTGCTAGACCAAACTATTTTTTATCCTAAATCTGGCGGTCAGGCAAATGATGAAGGCATTATGAAAACTGCTGATGGCAGAGAAGTAAAAGTAATTTTTGTTGGAAAGTTTGATGTCCAGATATCTCATCAAGTCGAGCCAGAGAATGTGCTTAAGGAAAGTGACAAAGTAACGTGCACCATTGACTGGGAAAGAAGGTACAAACTGATGCGCATGCACACTGCGGCTCATCTGCTCAGCGCGATTATGTATGCAAATTCCAAAGTGATGATTACTGGCAATGAACTGCAGCCTGACCAGAGCAGGATGGATTTTGATTTTGAAAAAATGGATGCAGAATTAATGAAACAGTATATTTCTAAAGCAAATGATGCAATAAAAAAGAATATTCCAGTAAAAACATGTTTTCTGCCAAGAGGAGAAGCACTAAAAATTCCGGGTGTTGTTAAACTTGCCAATGTACTGCCGCCTGAAGAAAAAGAGCTCAGAATTGTTGAAATAGAAGGGATAGACGTTCAGGCAGACGGTGGAACTCATGTTAATAATTTGAGTGAAATTGGAGAAATTGTTTTCTTGAAAGTTGAGAATAAAGGCAAGGGAAGGAAGAGGGTGTATTACACCATCAAGTTATAAATGTTCAATTATGCTGATTGCATATTCCCACAAAGCTCCGCCCAGCCAATTCCTATTGTCAATAATCAGTTGAACGTCTTTAATTAAATCATCCTTGCTAATTTTCTTTTTTTTGTACAGCAACAACAATAAATAAAAACTTGGTTTTGTGTCAAATTTTAGTTTTTCATAAACAACTCTGGCAGCATGAGCGTCATCTGTGAGAGCAAGACATTTCTCCTCTTTTGCTAAAGCGAACACTTCGCTTTCTGTTTGTTCAAGATTAATAAGCATACTTTTGTTAGGATTTTTTACTGTCAATTTTTTTACCAGAATTTCTTTTGCTTTTAGTCCAAGAATATCATTGTATTTAGCAAACTCCTGCAATTCATTTGCAACAGATTTGGTTATTATAATTTCATTAGAATCGAGAATCAGGTTAAAATATCCCGAGCATGCAAGAGAAAGGATTGCACCTGTATCAGCTACCAATCTCATGAATTGCTTCCTCAATCCAATGTTTTCCGAACTTAATATCTTTAATTTCTTCTTCTGTCAGAACTTTTTTCAGCTTTGATTCAGAAATCTCTCCTTTCAGCCAGAGCTCAGCAGCCAATTTTTTAAGCCTTTCTTTCTCATTTCGCTCTTCAAGTAATTTTAACAAAGCTTCCTTGATAAATTCTGTTCTTGTTTTGTATGTTTTCTCTGCTTCTTCATCTACTTTTCGTATAAGTTCAGGCTCCATTCTCAAACAAAACTGGGTTGAAGCTTCCATATACAAAGTATATGCAATGGGATATATAAAGTTTTCTCAGGAAACCGGATAAACATATCATAAATACTTCAACAAATTATTCAGTGGCGGCATGATGACTTGTCTGGCAGCGCCAACAACCACCGCATCATTTGTGTTGAATGCATAGAATGTTCCGTGCTGTGCCATTGGCAGGTCAGAAACAGAATCGCCAACCACTATCACGTCCTGCTTTGTAAGTTTGTGTGCTGTCATGAATTCAAGCAGGTGTTTTTTCTTGCCGTATCTGTCCATTTTCTGCAAAATCTTGCCAGTCACATTTCCATCCTTGACTTCCAAAACATTTGCACAGATATCATCCAAACCAAGCTTTTGTTTGAGATAATTCATTATCCACGATGGACTGCTCGAGTATGCAACAACAAGATAATTTCGTTTGCGCAATTCCTGCACAACAGCATAAGCTTCAGGCATAATTGTAGAATCAACAATTTGAATTGCATGATTATTAAGTTTTGTTTCAGAAATGCCAGCAAAAAGCATTGCAAGCTGTTCAAGCCCCCAAGGTCCTTGATGTTTTCTTTTCTCATATTCCGCGTGCTGTTTTCGCATTTCTTCTCCTTTCCCAACAGCTTCTGCCAAAAGCTTAAAACCACCTATTTTTGTGTCAAGAAGTACACCATCAACATCCAGAACAACAAGTTTTTGCATAGTAATATTGGTCGCATCAAACTTTTAAATGTTTTGAAAACGAAAACATGGAAAATATCTTTTCATGGTCATATTTGAAAATCTCGTGTGAGCATCAGCGAACTCGAGATTTTTTAGGGTATTCTCTTCAACTGTTTAATTAGGTAGCTTTCTCCTTTTTCTGTTTTTTGGGGTAATTCCTGTGGTGGCTTGATTTCAATCGGTTTTTGCGGTTCTTTTTGGAAGTTGCCTATTGTTCCCGTGTGAGATTTTAGTTTTTCTTCTGCTTTTGTCATTTCTTCGTCGCTTAGTTTTTTTGGCTGCCATTGTAGTGCAAGTCCGTCATTTTGTTTGCGTGCAATCACGTGCCATAGCGCGTGTGGCATTACTTGTCCTGCCGCAGGCCCGTTTGCCATTATTATGTTTGTTCCTTCTGCTGCGAGCGATTCAAACAAGGCTACGGATAGTTTGTTTGCTTTGATAAATATTTCATTGATGACAAAGTCAGGTACTTGTTCAAGTATTGGAAAGTGTTGTTTTGGCGCAACTATGATGTGTCCTGCGCTTAACGGGCTTGGTGAGAGAAATGCTGCTATTTTCGCGTCTTCATAAACCAGTCCCTGCTTGCTTGTAATAATGTCGCATACTGGGCAGGCAGTCATTTTTTCCCCAGCAATGAAGCAATGTCGTCAAGGCTTACTTTTTCAGTTGGTACTTTTGTTTTTTGAGAATTTTCATTCTGCGCTTGTTCAGGAATATCAAAATTAAGCAGTTTTTTCACAGATGCGTGCAGTGCATTTTTTATTTTGGCAAGCATTTCAGGGCTTGCAGGCTTGCCGTCAAATGATGTTATGCCCACTCCGTCATTTTCTGTTCTCGGAATAATGTGAATCATGAAGTGTTGTGCGCGCTGGCCCGCGGCCATTCCGTTTGCCACAAATGTTGTCGTGCCTTCTATGCCAAAAGCTTTGAGCATTGCAAGACTTATTCCTTTGCTTACATTGCCCATGTGCCCGATTATGTCGTCAGGTATTTGAGGCATGATTGCAAAATGCTCTTTTGGCATTAGAAGAACGTGGCCAAAATTTGCAGGGTTGATGTCGAGAACTGCAGTTACTTTCTCGTCTTCAAAGACTTTTTTTGACGCAACAGCTCCTGCAATAATATGGCAGAAGATGCATTGCTGTTTGATTTGTTCAGGAGTTTGTTCGGGAGTTAATTCTTCAGGCATCATTCGAGTGATAATTATTCAGTATTTAAATGATGCGTGAGGCTGAGCTGTTAAGTAAACGTCAGTTTGTATAAAAAAATTTATGTTTTTCTTTTTTTGAGGTTCAATGTCCAGAATATTTTACTTGGTGCAGTTATTGATATGATGCCTTTTGAAAATTTTCTTTCAAATGTTCTTAATGCACCTATTTTGATTGGTCTTATTATTCCCTGATGTTGTAGATTTACAAGTCTTGGTTTTATGGCAGGAGGCGTTAATTGTATTCTTTGAGCTATGGCATTGCTTGTTAATGGTCTTTTTGCGCCGTATAATAATCTTAATATGTCTCGGTCTTTTGAATCAAAAAGGAATTTTCTTTTAAGAAGCACTTTCGCCAACCTCTATTTTTATTTCTTTAGTTATTGAATTGACAATCCATTTTAGTTGTTCTCCTTTCTTGAGTTGTAAGAAATCAACAATTTCTTTAGGTATTCTGACAAGTAAGTTTCTGCCATCATAACTTAGTGAGGTTATTTTCTCGATGTCTGCCTTTGGC
>JACQIC010000018.1 GCA_016198725.1 Candidatus Aenigmatarchaeota archaeon
CAGCATCTCAAAACCAAGAAGTTGAATCCTTGTCTCTTTTTTCATAATAGCTACAATATAGCTAACAAGTACATAAAGATTTCGCTACTGAAGAACATAAATCCCTCATCGACGAGCCGTTTCAGAAAGCTGAATGATTACAGGCAAACACTTGCAAAGTTTTTTATACTATTAACACTCACGTACAAAAATGGAAAAAACACACAACATACTCGCAGTATCTGCCATAATTATCCTTGCAATAGTAAGTATGGTTATTGCAACACAACCAGAACAGCAAAGCAAAACAGGAATTTTCGTCATTCACCCCAAATCCGCAGAAGCAGGAGACCACGCTAAAAAATTGGCAACTGTACGCCATGAATTCAAATCAGGAAAATTCACTGCAGTCGTGCCGGAAGAAAGACTCAATCAGCTTTCCACACTTGCAGAGTTAGAGCCAGTACCACTATACCACGTATCTGGCGCACAAGCAAACACCAAAAGACAAGCAAGCGCATCAAGAACCTGCACTCCAACAGCACAGACACCATGGGGTGTAAGCAGAGTAAATGGCGGAAACGGTGGAGCTGGTGTAAAAGTTGCATTATTAGACACCGGCGTTTACACAAACCATTTTGATTTGAAAAACAAAATTGCTGACTGCAAAGACTTCACAAAAGGACTCATGATTAAAAATGGATGCTCAGACAACAACGGGCACGGCACACATGTCGCAGGAACCATAGCAGCAAATACAGGCAGCGACGGCAAAGGAATTATTGGCGTTGCGCCACAGGCGTCATTATTGGCATATAAAGTGTGCGGGAATGATGGAAGCTGCTGGTCTGATGACATTGCCGCTGCAATAGAATACGCAGCAGACCATGGCGCGAACGTCTTATCAATGAGCCTTGGAGGAGACACTACTGTTTCAATCATGCGAGACGCTGTTGATTACGCTACTGCAAGAAATGTTCTTGTAATTGCCGCGGCAGGAAATGATGGACCTGGAGACGGCACAATAGATTATCCTGGCGCATTGGCAAACGTAGTGGCAGTTGCCGCAACAGACTCCACAGATAGTATTGCAGCATTCTCATCCAGAGGAATAAATTATGACACTACGCCATACTCTGTTGAAGAACGCGACGTTGAATTTGCAGCACCGGGAGTATCGATAGAAAGCACGTGGAATGACGGTTGCTACAGAAAAATCAGCGGCACATCAATGGCAACACCACACGTTTCAGGACTTGCAGCATCACTGTGGCAAGGAACTGCAAGCGCAACAAGAACATTACTGCAAGAAAAAGCAAAAGCAGGAACAGATATTGGAAGAGCAGGCGATGATCCTGATGCAGGATTTGGAATGCCTGTCAAATAGATTGCCGAAACGCAACAAATGATGAAAGCAGTTCAATACCTTTTTTTGTGCATTCTGCTCGCCTCCACTACATTTGCGCTGGAAGACCTATCATCTGCAAAAGAAATAATTGTAAATTCTTCACTCAGGTCAACATTACACGTGGCGAGAACAGCCAATTCCCGAGTAGAACAAATTACTGCGGAATTATACTATTTTCCACTTGCTTCAAAAACACTCATTCTGCAAGAACAAAACATCAATCCAGAACCACGAAAAATAAAAGAAAAACTACATTTTCTCTGGAAAAATCCCTCACAAGATATAATTGAAATAAGAGTTGATTCAATAATCAAGTCAACCGCTGACTGGCCGGCAATTACAAAAAAAACTCAGTTTCCAATAACAACACTCCCGCCAGAAGTAATGCCTTACGTCATGCCTTCAAAAATGATTGACTCGCAAAATCCTGAGATACGAGCCATGGCAGACATGCTTGCGCAAAACGAAACTGACCTGTTTGAGCTAGCAACCAAAATTGCAGGATGGACAAAAAATAATGTGAAATACAATCTCAGCACGCTTACTGCAGAAGTAATCCAGCCGGCGAGCTGGGTATTACGAGAAAGATACGGGGTGTGCGATGAAATGACTGGATTATTTATTGCATTATTACGTGCGTTAGGTATTCCTGCACGCTACGTGTCAGGCATTTCCTACACAAATTCGCCATTATTTGATGAAAAATGGGGCTCTCACGGATGGGCGGAAGTATTTTTTCCAGAAATTGGCTGGCTTCCATTTGACCCAACCTTCGGACAGTTTGGCTGGGTTGACGCAACCCACATTAAACTGCGCGACTCTGTTGACTCTTCAGAACCTTCTGTTGAATTCACATGGAAAGCATCAAAAGCAAACATTACTGCTGACAAGCTCAATGTTAAAACAACTCTTCTAAAAGCGATTCCTGCAATAGAACAAAGACTTTCAATATCAGTCATTCCACTAAAAAGAGAAGTGGGGTTCGGCTCATTCAATGTTGTGGAAGCAACAATTACAAATCTTATGAATTATTCAATTGGCGCAGACATATCCCTTGCACAAGTAACAGAACTTGACATGATTGACGCGTCATCCCGCCCACTATATCTTTCGCCCAAACAAACAAAAACGGTATACTGGCTTGCACAAGTAAAAGTCGGGCTGAATGAATCATACAGCTATGAAATACCACTTCTGGTTTTTTCTGAACGCAACGAGTCAGACAAGAAATTTTTCAAGGCACAATCCAACGGTTTAGTTTATAAAAAAGAAACATTCAATAACATTCTTAAAGCAGAACAAGCCGGAATCACAAGAGTGCACACAAACAAAACTGTCGTACTTGCGCAAGAAAATAAAAGTGTGGAGCACAAAAATGTTTCCACGACAATAATTGCAAATACGTGGAGTGAAACACTGCAAGAATACCTACTAAAATTACTGAATGGCATAAAGGGAGTTTTGACATGGTGAACTTCAAAAAATATTTTGATGAACAAACAATGTCAGTTCATCTCAAACAAGACAGTTTGCCTGTGGCGAAAAAAGGCAAACCTGGTTCATGGACGTGCGTAGAGCTGGAATCAAGCCCACTGTCGTGTGAAGACATGCAGGCATTTGTGAATGAACTGCTTAACGACACATCTGCATTAGAGTACGCATATGAAGGAAGTTTCATACTTCAAAAAGATGGATACAGGATTGTGGGCGCAACACGGCCTTTAGTGAATGGAATTGACGTAACTATAGTAAGAAACACGCGAACATTTGAGCTAAGTGAACTTGGATTTTCAGAAGAACTCAAAAAAAGAATTCTTGAACGCTCAGAAGGAATAGTAATAGCAGGAAGCCCCGGAGAAGGAAAATCAACACTTGCACAGGCAATAATCCGACTGCTTGTCGACCGTAAAAAAATCGTTAAAACTCTTGAAATGCCGCGCGACCTCGTCGTGCCTAAAAATGTTTCACAGTACTCGCTCGCACATGCAAAAGAAGGAGAACTGCACGACCTTCTGCTTCTTTCCCGCCCAGACTACACTGTTTTTGACGAAATGAGAAAATCAAAAGACTTCTCACTATTTGTTGACCTGCGCCTTGCAGGCATAGGACTCATAGGAGTTGTTCACGCCGCAACACCACTTGATGCAGTCGCGCGATTTGTAGGAATAGAGCTTGGCATGATACCACAAGTCGTTGACAGGGTTATTTTCGTTCAAAACGGGAAAATAGCAAAAGAACTCTCCTTATCATTGGAAGTCGGAGTGCCAAGTGGACTGCAAACAGATCTTGCCAGACCAATGGTTGTTGTTCGAGACACGGCTTCACAAAAACAAGTGGCGCAACTCTACGCATTTGGAAATGAGAACGTACTTATGCCAGTATCACCCGATTTGACACACGAGTGCAACTCCACAGTTGAACCAAACGTGCAAGTGCCTTTTGAGCTCAAAGTCCAAGAAAAAAACATAGTGCTGAACGTCTCTCCTGAACTAGCCGAATCACCAATACACATTACACTAGATGCACGGCCGATAACGCAAATGTTTGTCAGCAAAAAAGGAACAATCAAAATAAAAGAAAACAGTCCAATCGCACAAGCGATTTTTGAAGGAATAAAACAGGGGAAAAAAATTGTTATAACAACAGACATAAGCAATTAATGATAAAAAATAACCTGCTCACGGCAAGGGCCCACACCAATGCCTGCAACAGCACAGCCAACTTCCTGTTCTATCCGCGCAATCAACTGTATTACTTCAGAAGAAAGTCCGCCGCGCTCTTTGGCGGCAATAGGAGAAATATGACTGGCATACTCTATAACTGGGTTTATCATTCCAAGGTCTTCTGTTGACGGAGGAACATAATCAAGTATCTTCCCATCAAGGTCATATGCAACAACCAATGGAACGCCTGACAATTTGGTTCTTGAAAAATCAGCAAGACTATCGACCTTGTTAAGGTACAATTCATCAACACCATTATACCTGCAAGCATGCCTCAACTGCACCAAATCAAGCATGCCTGTACGTCTTGGCCTTCCTGTAGTTGCGCCATATTCGCCACCAATCATTCTTAATGCAACACCTATCTCAAAGTGATCTCTTGAATTCAGCAGTTCATCAGCATTGTAGTGAAATCTTTCAAATTCCGCAGAGTGCGCCCTGCCATTATCTTTCGTACAATATATTTCTGACGCAAGCCTGCCAAATTCAGACACAAAAGGACCTGCCCCCACCCGAGTTTCAATAGCTTTTGCAACACCAAAAGTTTTACGATGATACTTAGGAGGCAAATCACCTTCAGCATACGCTGCGCCTGCATTTGTGTGGCTTGACGTTACATATGGCACATTGCCTGTGACAACATCAAGTCCTGCTGCCTGCGCGCCCTCAAACAATACTTTTTTACCGCCACGCACAAGCCCCTCAAGCCACAACTGGTCAGTGCACACATACTTCTTTAATTCATGCGCCGACGAAACAAGCCTTTCCACCTGCTGTCTGACATCCCCTAAAGAGTCCACGATTTTCGCGTGTTTTTCATCAGACATATCGACGAATTTCTCCAGCACATAATTATAATTATCAACAAAAATCTCTTTGACATTTTCAGCATTGCTGAGAACATAATGAACCTGAACATTCTTCAGCCTCCCGCCTATTTTTCGCAATGCCCTGTCAGCATAAGCAGGACCAATACCATTGCCAGTAGTTCCAATATCATTCCCAGTAATTTTGTCAAACAACACATGGTGCGGCTGGACAACAGTTGCCTGTGACGCAATAAAAAATCTGTCTGTAATGTCAACAAACTGCTGCACATCCACAATTTCTGCCAACAATCTCTCAAAGTTGACAACACATCCTGAAGCAATATATGACCCAACATTCGGCTCAAAAATTCCGGAAGGAATCTGGTGCAACGCAATTCTACTACCGCCAAAATAATGCGTGTGCCCTGCATTGCCTCCGCCATTAAAACGCACAATCAAGTCATAAGATTTTGCAAGCAATGCAACAATCTTTCCCTTACCCTCGTCCCCGTACTGCAAACCAATGAGAACATCAGAATAACCACGCATGAACAACGCAGCGACTGGCAGGTTTATAAGATTTTCCAGTATTTGGTTTTGCACTAGCAAAACCACCAGTATAAAACTGGTGGAAAATCGTGACATTTTTATATCACTCTACAATTTGAATCATGCATGTTCAATATCAACTATCTACGGGAACATCCTGACCTTGCCAGAGAAAATCTTACGAAAAGACAAGATCCAAAAAAACTCAAGCTTGTAGAAGAAATTTTATCCTTAGACAAGGAATGGAGAGCATGGAAAGGAGAACTTGATGATTTAAGGCACAGAAGAAATGACATTTCTCTGGAAATAAACAAGGCAAAAAAAGAAAACAAAGACGTCAAAGTGCTGGTTGAAGAGGCAAAAACACTTCCAAGAAAGATTGAAGAGCTTGAAAAACACACAGAAGAAGTCCTGCAGAAAATAAGACAGCTCCTTTTAATGCTTCCAAACATGCTCCACCCATCAGTTCCATTTGGAAAAGACGATACTGAAAACGAGCAGGTGAAAACTTTTGGCAAAATGCCAACATTTGATTTTGACCCTGCAAGCCATGTTGATTTGCTTGCCAAATGGAACCTTGCAGACATCGAAAGGGCTGCAAAAATATCAGGAGCGAGATGGTATTTTTTGAAAAATGAACTGGCCATTCTCGAGATGGCAATATCAAAATATGCAATAGATTTCATGATTAAGAAAGGATTTGCTTTCTTTCAACCACCTTACATGATTTCCAGAAAGCCAATGGAAGGCGTTGTTCCACTTGGTGACTTTGAAGAAGCACTGTACAAGATTGAAGGAGAAGACTTGTACAACATTGCAACATCAGAACAGCCAATGACTGCAATGTACATGGACGAAGTTTTGGAAGAAAAACAACTGCCAATAAAAATGACTGCATTCTCCCCCTGCTTCAGAAAAGAAGCAGGCGCGCACGGCAAAGACACAAAAGGAATATTCCGCACACACCAGTTCAACAAAGTAGAACAAGTCGTGATAGCAAAACCAGAAGAGTCATGGCACATACATGAAGAACTGCTCGCAAATGCAGTAGAGTTTTTTGAATCACTTGGACTGCACGGCAGAATTGTCAACATCTGCACAGGAGACATAGGCATGGTTGCTTCAAAAAAATACGACATAGAAGTATGGATGCCTGTGCAAAAAGCATACCGTGAAGTAGTATCCTGTTCAAACTGCACAGACTATCAAGCAATAGGTTTGAATATAAAATATCTGAAAGCAGGGAAAGAAAGAGAATACGTGCACACGTTAAACAGCACATGCGTGGCAACAGGAAGAGCGCTGGTTGCCATAATGGAGAACTTTCAAGACAAAAAAGGAGCAATACACATACCACAAATACTGCAGAAATACTGCGGGTTTAAGAAGATAGGCAAGTAGGATGCTCTTTGCACAAGAATTTGCCTGAATTCCGCTCGCCTGCGGCTCGCTACATTCAGGGCAAATTCAAGACGAGCTACGGTGAATGAAATTGTTCCACGGTGGCTTCCCGAAGTATTTCTACTCACCGTAGTTTTTCATTAAATTTGTCCGTGTGAGCGAGGCGTAGCCGAGCGAACTCGGACAAATTCTTCAGCAAACTGGTTAAAGCACGAATCCTTGTCTCTGAAAACTCTCCGCCACTGCTCATACTCTTCTTGATTCATTTCAGCAAGTGTTTTTGAATGGTGTTCTGGAATAAAAATAAACCAAAGGTCTGACCACTGGTGAGGATGGCGGGTGCCTCTTTGCTCCGGCGCAAGCATCCCTTTGACATTTGACAAAAAATATTTGGGTTCAGCAATTGTTTCATCAAGATAAGCAAGACAATTCCTGAATTCACAATGCCTGCCCTTGCCTTCAACCAAACGCAGTATGCCTTCCAACCCAATTGTTCCAAGCGCAAAATTGACAAACGCACGAGGAAACCCGTTCAGAGAAGGAATATAAAATCCTGCATCAAGCGCAACAACTGGTTTACCAATCTGCTGAAAAGCATATTTTACTTTTGCAGTAGCGATTTCCTGCACATCATCTGAACGTGGCTCTGGCATGTCGATTGAGGCCTGCACAACAGCAATGCAGTAATCATCCAGAACTCTCTGCAAAGACTGAACCTTGCCTGCATTTGTTGTAGCAAAATAGATTTCCACGAAATTGGCTGGCAACGAGCCATATATAATGATTTCTACAAATTTTTATAAATAACCCTCACACAACCAGAAGAATGTCCCTCTTCAATGAAATGCTTGGCGCAGGAGAATCTTTATTTAAGCAGGAAGATGCACTTGATCCTGAATATCTGCCAAAACTGCTGCCTTACAGAGAACTACAGCAAAAACAGATAGCATCTGCAATAAAACCATTATTCTCGGACAGAAACGGCAGAAACCTCTTTGTTTTTGGGTCTCCAGGCATAGGAAAAACAGCAGCAGCAAGATGGGTGCTTCGTGATTTAGAAGAAACTACTGATGAAGTCCTGCAACTCTTCATCAACTGCTGGCAGAAAAACTCAACATACAAAATAATGCTTGAAATTTGCAGCCTGCTTGATTATAAATTCACGCAAAACAAAAACACAGACGAACTTTTTAATGTTATAAAAAACATGGTGAATAAAAAATCCGCAGTTTTTGTATTTGATGAAATAGACAAGGTTGAAGACCTTGATTTTCTTTACGCAATACTAAATGACATTGAAAAAAAAACTGTTGTGCTGATAACAAACTACAAAAACTGGATAGCATCACTTGAAGACAGAATAAAATCCCGCTTGCTGCCAGAAACACTCGAGTTTAAGTCATATACAAAAGAGGAAACAAAAGAAATCCTCAAACAAAGAATAGGGTTTGCATTCGTGCCAGGAGTATGGGCGCAGGACGCATTTGAACTTGTTGCCTCGCGCGCAGGAGAAATTCATGACGTGCGTGCAGGTTTGTTTTTGTTAAGACAGGCAGGACTTGCTGCCGAAGAAGCAGGACAAAAAAGAATAGCGCTCAGCCACGCACAAAAATCCATTGAAAAACTAAGCACTTATGAAACTGAAAAAACACCTGACCTCGAAAGCGATGAAAAACTCGTGCTCGAACTCGTAAAATCAAACAGCGGGAAAAAAATTGGAGAATTATTTGAACTGTACACAAAACAAGGCGGAACAGGCACATACAAAACCTTCCAGCGAAGAATTGAAAAACTGGAAAAAGGCGGAATGATAACTTCCAGCAGAACATTTGGCGGGAAAGAAGGAAACACAACAGTCATAACGTATCAGCAGCCGAAGCTGACAGAATTCTGAAGAAAACCTCGTGTGAGCGTTAGCGAACTCGAGGTTTTTCACTGGACTGGACAACCTTGCTCATGGCGTATTTAAACACTTTTTCTTCAGATATCTTCCAAGAGGTGATGCAAATGAAATATGACATGACTCCAACAAGCATTCAGGAACTTTTTGTTGACAGAATGATACTATTAACAAAAAGAGGTGATACATATGGAAGACTTAGACTGGTATAAAGAAGAAGAATTAGTACGATGTATGGAAGAAGATGATGAGGAATATGACTCAAAAGATGTCATGTTCATGCTTGGCGCGCTTTCAGCAGTGGAAGCGTGATAAAACCATTAGCTTTTTATTTATCTTCTTATAAAATCCCTGAATGCAGCCGCAAAGCGGCGAAATTCGGGATTTTATGCGCATACTAACAAAAGCACAATTTCTGCGTGAAAAAGATGTCTGGCTTTCCAAATTAAGAGCAGGAGCTGTATTTATGTACCCGACAGACACCATATACGGCATTGGGTGCGATGCAACAAACAAACAAGCAGTAGATGTAATAAGACAAGCAAAACAAAGAGATGAAAAGCCATTTTCAGTCATAGCACCATCAAAAAAATGGATAGAAGAAAACTGCATTGTTTCAAACACCGCAAAAGAGTGTCTGAAAAAACTTCCAGGACCTTACACACTCCTTTTGCCATTATTGAACAAAAACGCAATCGCTCCAAATGTTATTGGAACAAGCCAAAATATTGGAGTCAGAATACCAAAACACTGGTGGAACGAGTTTGTAGCAGAATTCGGAAAACCATTAGTAACAACATCTGTCAATATTGCGGGTCAGCCACACGCGACATCAGTCTGGAACGTGCCAATAAAACTAAAAGAACACATTGATTTTGCAATAGATGACGGACAAATAAAAAACCCGCCAAGCATACTTCTTGATTGCACAAGCGAACAGATTAATGAAGTAAAAAGATAACTGAAAAGAAAAATTTATTGGAGTGAAACGCCACTCACTGGTGCGTACACTTGACCGTTGAACTCAAATGCTTTTCCAGCTTGAAGAGCCAACTACACTCTTGCTTCAAGTGCTTTTTCGCGCGCGACGTGCGCCTCCGGCGCTACCCCGACCAGACGCCCGTAACTGATATTGAGGTCGTTGTTGCCATCAACAATGGAATAGTAGTCGAAGCCGTCGGCAACCAAAGACCGCATTGTTGGGTGATTGTTTTTTATCGTTTGGTTAAAGTATATGTTCAATAAGCTATCATTGTGCGAACAATTTTCGCTTACTAACTGAACATAAGAAGTAAGATTTTTTCCTCTGCTGAGTGCATTCCATATTTTAGCAACTGTCTTGTTGGCAGGAGTCCGAACTCCATTTTTTTTTAACATATCCCTGACATTGCGCTTTCTTTACCTCATCTGCAGTCAAATGCAAAACATTTTCTTTCTGTCCTTTGAGCTCATTCCACGCTCCATAAGGAAGAACCAATGCACCTTGATATAATTCTTTTTCTGCACTAAGTTCGCGTAGGAGTTGAGCGTCAAGAACAATCAGGTGGTCTCCTTCTTTTCCTGCAACAGAACCATCTCCAGTAAAGAAATAATTTCTTTGCCATTCTTTCCTGACATCTTCCGGGGCAGACAATCTTCGCTCAAGAACATACGAAAACGAAGCAGGAATACGAGGAACGTCAACAACATTGCCCTGTTCATCTTTTCCACTAACCAAAAAAGGCATTTGAACTTTTACTTGACCATAAAATTCTTTATGCGGAATTGGTAATATTTCACTTTGTCCAGATAATTGTAGTGTCATTTTACATCACCTTCACATCTAAAAAGAACCTCTTTTATAAACTTTTGGCATACAAAGCAGCACCCATCAATGCAGCACGTTCATCCATGACAACAAACACAGGAATCTTTTTCAGCAAGTGCTGCATTTTTCCTTTGTGGCAGAACTGTTTGCTGAAGTTTTTGAGCAAAGGCAGGATTTTTGGCACAATGCCGCCTGCAAGATACACGCCACCTGTTGCAAAACTTTTCAGTGCCAAATTGCTTGCAGTTCTTGCAAGTATACTTACAAAAACTTCCATAGTCTTCATGCTAAGCTCGTCATTTTTTGCAATGGCTGCAGCACTAATGTCTGCCGCAGTTGGGTTGCGCAAAGTTTCTTTTATAGCAAATCTCATTGATTTTGGAAGGGGTTTTGTGAGATTTGCTATACTGCCAAAGTGCAGAAAATTTCCATTATTAATGCACTTTGGTATTACTTCCATCTTTTTCAAAAAGTTATAAATGTTTAATATGCCTTGTCCAGAAAGTACTGATTCAATATCGCACTGCTGCCCTTTTGAAAGATAGAGCAAAAGCTGTATTTGCAGTTCATCAACTGGGGCAAAATCCGCGTGACCTCCTTCACTTGCAACAGCATGCCATTCCTGCCTGCACTTCACAAGCGTTGCCATTCCAAGGCCAGTGCCTGGCGCAAGAACAGCTTTATTGCCTGAAATATCTGAAGCATTCATTGTTAGCAAAAAAAGTTTATTTTTTGACAGCTCAGGAACCGCGCAAGCGATGCCTTGCAGGTCATTGATTAGCTCAACTCTGTCTATGCAAAACTTTTTTTCCAAATTGTCAGCGTTTATCTTCCATTTCAAATTTGTCAGATGCACACTTCTGTCCAGTATCGGACCTGCACACGCAAATACTGCAATGTCTACACGAACTTTCACAACAGATAGAAAAGACTGAAGCAGTTCATTAAATGACTTAAACTTACTGCTTTCATACTTCTCCTGCACTTGCAACAAAAGAACATTATTTACAAAAGTGTAAATCCCAAGTATTGTTTTTGTGCCGCCAACATCTCCAGCAAGTATTATTGTCATGTTAAATTTATTTAATATTTTTTAAGCAAATCAGTAATACTTGCGCCAATAGCACACGGCATGCTCATTGCTATAACCAACTTTATGATATTCTCTGCGCCAATAACAGTAGTCAGCCCGTAGATATATGACAAGTGAAAAGAAACAAAAACAGCAACTATATAAAAAGTAAATACCCGCTTGAACCAGAACTGGAAAAACTTTCTTTCAGGATCACGCACACGCTGATAACCAATATAATAAATCTCAAAAGTAAGAATGAAAAATGTTGAAAGAACAATAAGCAATAAGCGCAAGTTATCAAGACGCGGCACAAGTTCAGCAAGATTTTTACTGAATACAAATGTCACTCCAAGAAATGCAGCGCCAAAAAAAGAACGCACAATATCACGAGAACTGAAATGCTCTGGCGGGAGCTCACGCTGAAGAATCTGTTTTATCAACTCTACTTCCTCACCCAACTTACTGAACTGTGCAAGGCACACCTTCAGCGCATCAGTAGTACTCGATTTTCGGCTCTGTTTTTTTCTCATCAGCTTGACCATCAAACAATGACCCGAACATTGATTGAACAGGAGTTTCAACACTTTGACCAGATTCAAAAATATTTTTTACAGGAGAAACCATTTGCTGAACCGTCGGGTGCTCAACAAGCGCCTGCAACAACAAAATTGCTTTACGTATCTCTGCCTGAGAATCCCTCAAAGTATCAATCTCTATCTTCATACGTCCTCTTTTCAGAACAAACACCAATTTAACAACTTAAAAACCTTTGCCTGTATAAACAGTATTGTGCAACTATTGCTTTAATATTTGCATCGTAAATACACATCATGAACATATGGCAAAAGTGAAGCGAAAGACAGCCATGCCGGCAAGAGCCAAAGACACGCGCTTTTATCTGAAACCGTTGCCGGAATTATTTTCAATGAACGAACATGTGAAAGAATTCCTTTTTCAAAACTGAAAGCAATTCGCTTTTCAAGATACTCATACACTTCTCTCCATGGCGCGTATCCTATTTTACCGAAAGCAGCCTCAACTGCAACTGCACCGCACGCAAACATTGCACCAAACAATCCATAGCTCACACTGGAGCTGAAATTCTGATGAAGCTGTTCAAGAACAGGATGACCAATAACAGAAGTCGCCACACCATAAAAATACATAATAGGGTAAGTGTGACCACTCACTGGTTTTTCCTGAGCATCTGATAAAAAATGAATGCCATGCTTATGTATTGACAGTCTGTTCTCGAGAAGGAGCAGCACATTAAAAAGCGATTCAGTTGCCTGAAAACCCATACCCGCAATATGATGTTCAACAAGCTGTTCAAGCATAGACATATTTCTATGCGATTGCTTTTAAACTTTGAGTAGGTTTTTAAACAATCTCTGTTTATTTAAGCATATGCCGCGGTGGCACAGCCTGGTACTGCGCGGGATTGCTAAAAATACTGCAACGATCCCGTTTCTCGCAAGGGATTCCCCGGTTCAAATCCGGGCCGCGGCGCTTATGTTCTACAGCACGTGCGTTTCTTTAACTATTATTATTCCGCAATTTCAACTTTGAAATAACATGCTTATACCTGACCAATTCAATGTCCGCAATATGGCTTGCTTCAGTCTCAACAACAAACCTCTTTTCAACTTTAAATGCAGAACTTACAAGCTTTTGATTAATGTCTCCTGGGTCGTAAACAAAAGCCGTCTGTGTAAGATAAACATTTCTGCCTTGCAAGAGTTTTTCCTGAATGTCTGCAATAAAAATTTCTGCCGCAGTTTTATTTCCTATTGGAATCCCAACACTTGACCTGTTGCCATAATAACTAATAAATGATGCATCATCCTGCGCGATAATTATATCGTCTGGCCGTGTAATGTTGCCAACAAACTGACCAAAGTGCATAGGGCCACCATATGCGTGCCGGTATGCAAGCACAGGCTCGATTAGAACAAAAGACCAAACTGCAATTAAAACACCAAACGCAACACCCGCATACTTGTTCATCTTATGCACAACAGTTATTCCTATTGCCGCCAAAACACACAACGCTGCAACAGTACTGTCCAAATACCTCGGAACAAAAGTACTGTTATTAACAAACACTGAAAATGTTACGATAAACCATGCAATGAAAAAAAAAGTTCTTCCAAACATTCTTTTCAAACCAATGACTGCACCTGCCAGAGAAGCAATGAGAAAAAGAACAGGAGCAGTTTTCCACAATGCAAAAAGCCCCTTTCCAATAAGCCTTGTAGAAAAGAAGAAATATGCAGTGCCTGTCTGCGTTGGAAACAAAGTTTTTTCAATTATAAAAGAGAAGTACGAAAAAAAAATTAAACTAAAAAATAAAATCAATGGAACAATACAATATATCATTCTTGTTTTAAAAGACGTTTTTTGCATAAACAACAGTACGAAATAAAAAGGAACTAAAACAAGAACTGCTTCCCGCACCATCAAGCTGAATACCAGCACTGCCGAACTCACACCATATACCCAATGCTTTTTCTCAGCAACAAAAAGAAGATAGCATGCCATGAAGAAAAAAGCAAGCGCCATGCCATGCTCCTTTCCAAATGTATTTGGAGAAATATAAATCGGCGCAGACAAAAAAAACAGGCTTGCATATGCAGCGATAATTGAAGAGCTGAACAAATTAAACAGAAAAAAATAAAAAAAAACAATCGACAATGCATACCAAATGACAGCCGTAAGCCTGACTGCCACATCAGCATTTTTTCCTGCCAGCCAAAATGGCGCATAAGTTATTGAAGCAAGAATAACACTCCCATACCGTCCATTTATTGCAGGCTGAAGACTGCCTGTCTGAAAAGTTTTCTCAACAGCCTGAGCCAATGCTATCGCGTCATAATGAAACAAGCCTTCATTAATGAAAAAAAGCCCAATGAGAAGCGCAATTAAAAAAAGACACAATGGAAAATACGAACACTTCTGCATTTAACCAAAAAACATTGCTTGATTTAAATAACAAACGGAATCATACCGTTTGTTTCACCTGAACAACTGAACAACAAACAGCACATAAACTATCAAATACATCCACCCTTCCCATAAATAAATCTTACGCGAAATGCTTGATAAAATACACAAAAAAGTTGCCGCAATAAAAAAAGGAATCCCAATGCTGAATGTCGGTGCTGACAACGGCAGAGGATTGAAAAGCGAGAGAATGCCAATAACGCCTGCGGAATTAAAAATGTTAGAACCCAGAACATTTCCAATAGAAAGTTCATATTTCCTGCGCATTGCAGCAATAATGGAAACAGTCAGCTCTGGCAAAGAAGTACCGAACGCGAGTGCAGTCAAACCAAGCACTGAAAAACTCACTCCGAATGCTTCTGCACTTCCTAACAAGCCTTTAATTGTATAATTTGCGCTGACAAGCAAAACAACAAGCGTCACGAGTATCTTACTGACAAGAAAAAACACACTGTGCCGCACGTACTGCGGCTTAATCCTGTGCTGATTATGAAGATGAGCGCTGTAATGCAGATAAATACCATATAATGCCAAAGCAAGCACGCCCTCAAATAAAGTCACTTCCTTATCCCAGATGCTAAACAAAAAAAGAACCTGACTGATGGCAAGCAAAGGAAGATCAATATCCACCAAATCTCGCTTTATAATTATTTTTTTCGCAACAATTGCGCTTACACCAATAATCAGAAGAATATTTGCAACATTTGAACCAAGAATGTTATCAACAACAAGCGAAGCTTCCCCCTCCAGAATCGAAAAAAGCGAGGTAGTTAATTCAGGCAGTGAAGTTCCAATGCTTACCAGCGTTATTCCTATTAAAAACTCAGACATGCCAAGCTTTCTTGCAAGATCACTTGCAGCATCAATAAACCAACCTGCAGACTTTACAACAACAAGCAGTGATGCAACAAAAACTCCAAGCCACAAAAATTCAATCATAAAAAAAAAGATAAAAAAATTATCTTCCGCCGCGTGCCATTTTTGCACGAGACACGTCTCCTGCCTTGTCAACGAAGTATAAGTATCCAGACTGCTTCTTGACGCCGACTTTAGCAACCTTCTCAGGCTTGGCCGCTTTGCCTTTTTTCCTTCCGCGTGCCATTTTTGCACGAGACACGTCTCCTGCCTTGTCAATAAAGTACAGGAAACCGCCTTGTTTTTTAACTCCAACTTTTGCTACTTTTTCTGCCATTTCACTTCCTCCTTTTTGAGGACACACTGCGCCCCCAAACTTATCATAGATATCAATTCACAAGAGAGTGCCGATTTATAAATTTTTCCGTCGAACGGATCCCTTTGTTTTCTTTCTCTGCATTTTTGACTGGATATCTGTATCGTGAACAAACCATTCTTTTTTCAGAAGTTTTTTCAATTCCTCACTTCGCTCCATGTTTTCCTGATACAGTTTAACCAGCTCTTCATTTGAAGTGATTGGCTCTTTCTCAAGCTCCTTCGCCTTTCGCAATGCCTCTTTCAGCTCCTTACGGTCAAAAATAATATCATCCTGCATAATTGCATGATTGAATAATAAGTATAAGAATTTATTGATGGCGCAAGGCGCAGAAAGGCATATAAATCATCCATTACGCAGTCTTGTCATGACAAAAGGACTGATAATTTCAGGAGAATTCGACGATATTTGCGTGAGAGAGAAAGCAGGACAAAAACTCGAACTCGGCGAACTGCTGATAGCTGAAAACGAAGATGTGAAAACACTTTTGCAAGTATTCACTCTTGCATACGGCTCGCAACTTGCACAACAAAATCTTGAACTTATCTCAGGACTCAAACTTGAAGAAGATTCTTCTCTGTCAATAACTGACGCAAAACTCCGCATGTACGTACTCGGACACCTGAAAGCACTGCTTGAAATCACAGGCAACAACGCACGCACACCCAAAAGACTGCCTGCATTTTTTTCCGGCGTAAGAAGCATACTTCCTGCAGACTTTGACTTTCTTCAACCGCCAGAAAACGGGCTCCAACTTGGAATACTGCGATCAGGCTCACGAACACTGGACGTGCCACTGTTCATAAACGGCAAAAAAATGCTCGAACATCACGTACTAATTACAGGCACAACAGGGAGGGGAAAAAGCGTACTAATGAAATACTTGCTGTGGAATCTTGCCCATGCAGAATATGCAGGACTGCTCGTGCTTGACCCCCACGATGAATACTATGGAAGAACATGCAAGGGACTGAAAAACCACCCCAATACAACAAAAATAATTTATTACACCAACAATCAGCCCCCACCTGGCGCGGTTTCACTGCGAATCAACCTATCTTTGCTTCACCCTGCACATTTTCACGGAGTAACAGACTGGTCAGATGCTCAACGAGAAGCAATCAGTGCATACCACACACAATTTAGAACAGGATGGATTGAGGCAGTAATAAAAGAACTGCCGCTCAAAAATCAAAAATTCGGCGAAGGCACACTTGCCGTCCTAAAAAGAAGACTGCTCCAACTCTTATCACTCGACATCACAGAAGAAACAATCGAATCAAAAGAACTCTTTACAACAACAGGCGGGGAGTCAACAATAGCTGACATTTTGAGACACCTGCACAATGGAAAAATAGTAATCATTGACACAAAACACATTAACGGAGCACAGGAACTACTTGTTGGAAGCATAATAACAACAGAACTATTCAACACAAACAAAAAAATACCTGCCAACATACTTGAAACAATGCCTCAAACTTCCATCGTACTTGAGGAAGCGCCACGAGTGCTTGGAAAAGACGTGCTTGAAAAAGGAACAAACATATTCGGAACAATCGCCAGAGAAGGGCGAAAATTTCATGTCGGCCTAATAGCCATCACGCAATTACCAAGCCTAATGCCACGCGAAGTGCTCGCAAACATGAATACCAAAATAATTCTTGGAACAGAACTCAAGCAAGAAAGACAAGCAATAACTGAAAGCGCAGCGCAAGACTTAAGCGCACACGACCGCATGATAGCCGCGCTTGACAAAGGAGAAGCAATAATAACTTCAACTTTCACAAAATTCGCAACACCTATAAGCATACCAAATTTTGAAACCATTGCAAAACAAAAACAAACAACAACATCATTTGACGGGGTGAAAACGTGAAATTCGCACACCTTGCAGACAGCCACCTTGGAGGATGGAGAGAGCCAAAACTAAAAGAAGCCAATGCCAAAGCATTTACAAAAACAATCAACATCTGCATACAGGAAAATGTAGACTTTGTACTTATTTCAGGAGACCTGTTCAACTCTGCAGTTCCAGCAATTGAAAGCTTGCAGCATGCAGTCCACGAACTAATGAAGCTAAAAAAAACAAACATTCCAGTATACGCAATACCCGGAAGCCATGACTTCTCACCATCAGGAAAAACAATGCTCGACGTTCTTGAAAGCGCACACCTGCTTCTCAACGTCGTCAGAGGAACAGTCATTGACGAAAAACTCCACCTTCAATTCACAACAGACACAAAAACCGGAGTAAAAATCACTGGAATGCTTGGAAAAAAAGGTGGACTTGAAAAACATTATTACGCCGGCCTTCACACACAACATCTTGAAGCAGAGCCAGGGTATAAAATTTTCATGTTTCATTCAGCCATAGAAGAATTGAAGCCAAAAGGCATGGAACAAATGGAAGGAATGGCCGGCTCTCTTCTGCCAAAAGGATTCAATTACTATGCAGGAGGACACGTACACGTCACAAACCATGCTGAACTGCAGGACAGGCACAACATAGTTTACCCAGGACCAGTATTTCCTAATAATTTTGCAGAACTTGAAAAACTAAAAACAGGCACGTTCTGCATAGTTGAAAACGAATCAATCAGACAAGTACCCATTGAAGAAAATCCACTGACTTCAATACAAATCAGTGCAGACCACAAGGAACCAGCACAAGTGGAAGAAGAAGTATTCACAGCACTCAAAAAAATCACGCAACAAAACACGATAATAACCATAAGAGTTCAAGGACTACTTGCCAAAGGCAAGCCCACAGACATAAACTGGCAGCGCATACAACAATCAGCATTTGAATGCGGAGCGTACATAATGCTCAAAAACACAAGCCAGTTAATATCTCCAGAAATGATTGAAGTAAAAGTGCCGAACAAAAGCATAGAAGAAATAGAAGAAGCAATCATAACAGAAAACCCCTGCAAAACAATTTTAAAATCAACCAATGAAGACAAAATACTGGCGAAAGAATTAATGCAATCAATGCAGCAGGAAAAAAATGAAGGAGAAAGAACTGCTGATTTTGAAGGACGAATAATATCCCTTGCCGACGCAGTGACTGAAGAAAACAACTGACATTTATTATCTTCTCATCTTCTTATACGACAAAAATGCAATCACTATAACTATGAGCGCAACAAACAAAACAATCCTGTCAAGACTGACTATTGCTTTTGCAATATGCTCAACATAAGGACCAGAATAATATCCGAGAGCCATGAACAAAGGCACCATAATAAGAATTGCACTGGTGTCGATAATTACAAACTTTTTCCAAGACATTCCAACAGAACCGGCAACTATTGGAAACAGCACGCGCAGCACGCACACAAAACGAGAAAAGAAAATAGTTTTTCCGCCATGAAGGCGCAGATGCTCTTTTGCCAACGCAAGCTTTTCCCTTGAAAAAAAATGATTAATCCACTTCTTGTTATTCCTTCCGATATAAAAACCCAAATTATCACTTGCGAAAATAGCAATAAAACTGACAACAGCCAATGGAACAAAATCAAAAACATCAATCCTTGCAAGATAACCAAGAACAAGCAAAGTGAGTTCTTCAGGAATTGGCAGCCCAACACCAGTTGCAATGAACAAAAAAAAGATTGCAAGATACGAAACTGATGAAAGATACGAAATCAGAACGTCAATGCTGAATAGCGCCATTTTAGGGAGTCTTTCTTTTTATTGTACGGGGAAATGGTATTGCATCCCTTATAGTTTCAAGCCTGCAAAACCATCTCACAATGCGTTCTATGCCAAGCCCAAAACCACTGTGAGGCACGCTTCCAAACCTTCGCAGGTCAAGATACCAGTTGTAATGCTCTATGTTTTCTCCCTGATTTTTAATCTTTTCCTTCAAAACATCAATGTTCTCCTCACGCTGGCTTGAACCAACTATTTCACCATAACCTTCTGGAGCAAGAATATCACAGCACAATACAACTTCAGAATTTTTCGGATCATCTTTCATGTAAAACGCTTTAATCTTCTTTGGATATCTTGTCACAATAAGCGGCTTGTCATAATGCTTTACAAGCTGTTCTTCTTCTTCAGTTCTAAGATCTTTACCCCAAGGAACATCTATGCCATCTTTCTTCAGGATGTTCAATGCTTCATCATATGTAATTCTGGGAAATGGAGGAACTATTTTTTTCAAATCATCAGAATTCCTTCCCAACAATTTGAGCTCCGCAGAACACTTTTCAGCAACAGTCACGCAAACATGCGAGATAAGCCCCTCCATAAAATCAAGAAGTCCATCAAACTGCATCCATGCAGCTTCTCCCTCGCAATGCCAGTATTCTGTCAAATGACGGGAAGTCTTGCTTGGCTCAGCGCGAAAACTCGGAGTAATTGCGTACACTTTGTCAAGAGAAAAAATCAACGCTTCCAAATAAAGCTGGGCGCTCTGTGAAAGAAATGCTTCCTCGCCAAAATAATCAATCTTAAATAAAGTACTGCCGCCTTCACAACTTGAACCCGTAATAATTGGAGGAGTAACTTCAACATATTTCTGTTTCTCGAAATACTCCCTTGCTGCTGCAAGAATAGCAGACTTGACTTTCCACACAGTTGTAAGCTCCCTGCTCCTCAGCCACAAATGACGCACATCCAAAAGAAACTCTGTGCTCTGATCCTTTGTGATAGGAAACCTTTCAGCAGTTTGCACAATTTTCAAGTCTGTCACCCCAACCTCATAACCAGTAGGAGCGCGCTTGTCCTCTCTTATTTCACCCTCAAGAGTTACAGAGCTCTCAACCATTACTTTCTCAGCAGAAGACCAAACACCAGAAGAAACTTTGTCCTTTTCAATTACACATTGAATAATATTTGTGCCATCCCTCAAAACAATAAACGCAAGCTTGTTGCTCTTTCTTTCTCTGTATACCCAGCCCCTAAGAGCTACATTTCCTTTGCCCTGGCTGATTGCTTCCTGAATGGAGATGAACATGCACAATGAATTATTAAAGGAGTTTATAAACTTTCATTAATCTAATTTTACAATTTACCCTCTACATTTTATTTTTGAATTGTAGAGGGTAAATTACAAGAATACATCCCAATACGTCTGGATTAGTTCAGCTGCCAAAAACTCTATGAGTGGTTTGTAATGCTCTGGTTTTGTCTGCAGGAGATGTGCCTTGTCTGCTTTGCCAAGCGTTTCAAGGTATGCCGCTCTGTTGCGCTTGCGAATAATTATAGGAGGATAACCATTTTTCAAGAGAATTGAGTTTAACAACATTCTTCCTGCCCGTCCATTGCCATCAAAAAAGGGATGTATCTTCTCAAATTTGTGGTGAAATATGCCTGCGAGCACAAATGGATAAAGTTTGCATGCGTTTTCTTCGCACCATTTGATTAGGAGACTCATATCTGTCTTTACATAAGGCGCCGGCGATGAAGCAAATCTGGCATGAATGACGTGCACATCTTCTGTTCTGTAACCAATTCTTGGATCAACATTACGCATTAATTCTCTGTGAGTTTGTATGATAGACTCTTGTGCCAAAGCAGGAACACGTTCAAGCAGTTGTAAAAAAACTCTTTGCGTATTCTGAACATCATAAATCTCTCTCAGAGTCTTGTTTTTAGGCGTCAAATCCTCAGAAAGCAGGAGTTTGGCCTGTTTTAGCGTAATAGTATTACCTTCAATGTTTGTCGTGTTGAATGTAAAATCAACAGCAAATCTCTTTATCAATTCCTGCTGTGTTCTCTTATCACGTTGCTTGAATGCGTGCTGCCAGTGAAGCTTGCAAGCCTCAACTTCTTCCAAAAGTGTTTTATCAAGAAAAGAAGTTGTTTTCAACTTTAGCTTTTTTGCCTTTTCGAGATAAATATTTGATTCAAGGAACCGCTGAATACTTTTGTAAGCTTTGCGAACCGTGGATTTGGGAATAGCGTCCAATGATGCTTTCACTTCATCAAGCGTGCTTCCCAAATATGATATGTCTTTTGCTACAATTCTTGTTCCTTTACGAACAGAAGCACGGAGATAATAATACGTCTTGCCTTCAACAACTTTTTTGTAAATATATGCCATGCAACCATACTACTGAGCAAGTATATAAATCTTACCCTCTACATTTTATTTTTGAATTGTAGAGGGTAAAAGAATACCTGCAACTTTATAAGCAGCTTAACGCTCCTTCATCTATGAAACTTATTAAGAATTTATTTGTTGCGAATACCCCGTCGCTTGCGACGATTGGGTTGCAGCGAGTGTTCTGTCGAAGGGTATTCGCAACATTAAAAATCCCAACTATTGTCTATAATACCC
>JACQIC010000096.1 GCA_016198725.1 Candidatus Aenigmatarchaeota archaeon
ATATTCCCAATATTGATAATACTATAAAGTACCGTATAATGTCATGATATTTACCATGGTTCTCTTTCCGGATTGGAATCACCTTTTTTTAACTCAAGCACTGTTTCTGAATATATAAGCTTTGCTCAGAAACAGTACGCCGAAGAAACCATAAGACTTAAATATGTTTACATTTTAATATAACGTATGACAACCTTATTGCTTGATGCAGACAGCCTTATCAAACTGACAAAAGCAGGTGCAAAAGAATACGTAACTAATAGTTTTGATGTTGTCGTTCCACAAAAGGTTAAGCAAGAAACTGTTGATGCAGCGAAAGGAAAACCAGATGCATTGGTCATTCAGCAAAATATTCAGAGTAAACAAATAAAAGTGGTAGACGCAATGAAAGTTGACAAATATTTGGAACGTGAGATAAACCAATTGCACCTGCAAGGCGGTGAACAGGAAGTGTATGCGTTAAGCAATGATTACGACATACTATCCAGCGACGACCAGAGGTTTCTGCGTTTGTTGCAAATGCTAAACAAGAAAGCAGTAACGCCTGCATCAATTATTGTTTTATTGTACAAGAAGAAGAAAATCAGTAAAGAATGTGTACGGGCACTGCTGAGAAATATTAGACCTTTTGTAAGTGATGAGGAACATGATTTATGCATAAATGAAATCAGAGGTAACCATGACAACAATAGCTAAAACAGCACGTCTTCCTGAAGAGCTGATGAAGGGAATACAATATCGCACAGAAATCGAGGGCACAGATGAATCAAGCTCAATAAGAGATTTGTTAAGCTTAGGTCTTCAGGAATATGCAATCAAGCTTTACAAATCAGGTCGCATGAGTCTCAGGGAAGCTGCAAAACTTGCTGGATTAAGCATGCGCGATATGCTTGACATATTGTGGGAACATGGCGTCAAAGGAAACATAACTTATGAAACGCAAAAGCGCTCTCTGGAAATAATTAAAGAACTTTAATATAGCAAATACAACTATTTGTATAATTACTTTTGTCCGTGAGTATATCTTCACCAAGTCCACGGCTTGTACCAGACTTTTTTTGGTGAGTATTTAGCGCTTTTAGCCAGTGCAGGAATTTTAACATTTAATTCATCCAGTTTTGAATATTCTGTCGATGTCCACACATATTTTCTTAAGCTGAAATTTAGACTGCGCTGTGCGATTTGAAGAGTTTCAAGCGAAGACCTATCAGTGCTGACAATTAAAAGTTTGTCTTCATTACCCTGCAGTCTATATTTTTCGTTTGGTGATAATGGCAGTTCTTCATATATTGCAGTTCCGCAATTACTCAAAAATAAATTTACCAAATCAAGTATTGCCCATTCATCAAATCCTGAGGTACTATCTCTTCGTTTGCAATGTATTCCTTTAGTGTTCCATGCAATCTTGCTGATACCTCGTTCGTATGCCGTGAAAAGAACAGCAGATGCTGCTTCTTCTATTTTTTTAATTACAATGGGAAAATTGCAGTATGATAAATTTCTGACTTGAAGCATCTGTTCAAGAACCGCAATGCTTTTTTTGTCAGGCGACAAGCAGAAATCAACAATCGCATTTCTATCAGCCGTTTGATAAATTTCAGTTGTTACAAGTTTGCCGGCATCAAAAATGACAGCGTAAACAGAGTTCTCAGTGTGGTAAAAAATTGTGCCGCCACCATACTTATTCTTTTCCAAAGCATTTAGTGCATCAATCATTTCCTGTGCTGTCTGAAACCTGTCTTCAGGACGCGGCTTTAACGCTTTTGTGAAAAAGCTTGAAAAGTCTCTTTGAATGGCAGGGTTGTATGCTTTTGGGCTGGTTTCACCAAAACAAATCTGGTTCGTCAGCAATTCGAACAGTGAAACTCCAATAGAGTACAAGTCTGTTCTTTGGTCAACACTTTTTTTCTGCCGTTGTTCTGGAGATGCATAAACTTCTGTGAAACCGTCAATTCTTGTAGCGCTGGCAGTTGTCAAAAGATGCGTATTTTTGACTTCATCCTGTTCAACAACATCTGCAATGTTGAAATCAGTAACATACACTTTGCCGTCTTTGTATAAAATATTGTGGGGCTTGATGTCTTTGTGTGTTATTCCTTTTTCGTGCATGTACTTTAGCGCAGATAGTGTCTGGCGCGCAATATCAAACACTGTTTCTTCAGGCAGATAAGTCCCTGCTTTCTTGTTTTTTGCTATAATGTCAGCAAGAGTTTCACCTTCAATCAACTGCTCAGCAACATAAGGAATTTCACCAGTCATTTGTGCATCAATAATGTCAGGAATGTTAAGTTGCTGAAGTTTCAACAAAATATCCTTGTGCTGTTCAAGCGCAGGAAGGAATTTTTTTTCTTTTGGAATCTTAAGCGCAACAGACCTTGTCACATCTAATCCTTTACTGTGTCCTCTGAGAACATAAAACAACCCACCTTCGTTCAAGTATTTTGTCGCAACATAATTTCCCAGCTCTTCTGTGGAACCTGATTTGACTTTTTCAGCAAGTGATTTGAAAGCATTATCACCCGTAACATCTTCAAAATCATCCTCTCTTTGTAAAACATTGTTTCCAGCAATCCTTGCTTTTGCACTTTCTGCAAGCGCGTTTGTTTCTTCGTTTGAAACTTCGTGGCCAAGAAGTTCTCTGAATTTCGGACGCTCTTCTTTAACTTGTTTTTCAGGTCTTAAAATTTCTTCTTCGTTTTTCATTTTACATTCTATTTTGAGTATTATACTGCAGAGTATATTTAAGCTATTTATAAAGTGATGGAAAGTAAAACTTTTTATTTCAATAAGTCTCAACAGAAATTTGCTTTATTTGCTCAAAATGTTTCTTGTTTCTTGTCGCAATTTTGGTGATACCATGCGACAGTGCAATTGCAGCAGTCAAGCAATCAGTGTCATCAATTGGTTTGCCTTGCTGATAGAGAGAACCCTGAATCCTTGCAGCCCATTTTGCAGAAACTTCATTAAGTTCTAGAATATTAAGGCGCAAAAATAACTGTTCTGCGTCCCTTAGCTTTTTTTCAACATGTTGCCTGAGAGCATATACTCCGACAAGAACTTCAAAAACATTAATTCTTGTCGTAAAAACAGCTTCTCCTTTAAGGTGTTCAAGCAATGTATTCGCACCAGGATTATCCTCAAGAATGTCAATGAGTGCAGTTGAGTCAAGTAGTGTGGGCATGAAGTTTACCTAATATTTTCTGCGTTGTCTGTCTGCCAGCAGAGATTGCTTTCTCGATATGCTTTTTTTCTTCTGATGTGATATCCTTCCACAATCCAAGACAGTCTTTCAGGTTCCCTTTTGACTTGCTTAATCTTTTAATGGCCTCTGAAAAACTCTCTTCAGGAAGCTTCAATCCAGAAAGTTCGCCATATGCATCCTCTGTTATCGTAATTGTTTTTGTTGCCATACAAGTATGTGTATGTGTACTTGTATTTAAACTTTTGCGGTTCGCTATCGCCCACTACACTGATTTCACCTCAATCGCTTGCAAACTTTTTATTTGAGTTTGAATGTATTTGGGGACGAAATCGTTTTACTGCAAAAGTTTAGGCACGAACTAAACAAAGAGCGCTGCCAGTACAAGTGTTATAGTTCCTAACAATTTAATCAACACATGCAGACTCGGTCCAGCAGTATCCTTGAACGGATCTCCAACAGTATCTCCTGTGACTGCTGCTTTGTGTGCTTCTGAGCCTTTGCCGCCATGCGCTCCTGTTTCAATGTGTTTCTTTGCGTTGTCCCATGCACCGCCGCCTGTGTTGAACACGAGCGCCATGAGTATGCCGCTGATTGTGCCTACTATCAAAAATGCGCCAACTGCTTCTGCTCTCAGTATCAGACCAACTGCTACTGTGAACACGACAACCAGCAGTCCAGGCAATATCATTTGTTTTAGTGCTGCTTTTGTGCAGATGTCAACACACCTCGCATAATCTGGCTTTGCTGTTCCTTCCATCAAGCCTTTGATTGTTTTGAACTGTCGTCTGACTTCATCAACAACAGAGCTTGCGGTTTCGCTGACTGCGCGTATTGCGATGCTGGAGAACAAATAAATCAGCATTGCTCCGATAAAACCGCCAACAAATACAGGAACTTTTGAAATGTCAATACCATCAAACGCTCCGCCAGTAAGTTTTTTCACGTCATCAAGGTAAGCTGCAAATAACAGGAAAGCCGCAAGTGCTGCTGTGCCTATAGCGTAACCTTTTGTGAGTGCTTTTGTTGTGTTGCCTACTGCATCAAGCCTGTCTGTTCGCTTTCTGACTTCAGGGCCGACACCTGACATTTCAGCAATGCCGCCTGCATTATCTGCAATTGGGCCGAAATTGTCCATCGCGAGAATGTACACTGCTGAAGCAAGCATGCCCATTGTTGCAACTGCTGTTCCAAACAAGCCACCGCCTTCTATGCCTGACATGCTTCCAAGAGTGTACGAGCCAAGCAGTGCAGCAGAAAGCACGATCACCGGAAGTGCAGTGCATTCGAGCGCGTATGCGAATCCTTGAATTATGCACATTGCGTGTCCTGAAGTTGCTGCCTTTGCAATTCCTTTAACAGGACGGTAAACGCTTTCAGTATAATATATAGTTACATACACGATAATTATTGCTGTGACAATTCCAACAAGCGCAGCGTAATAGAAAAAAATGTTGCCGAGCATTGAGTTAACTATAAAGTACAGCGCAATTGCTATCAGCACATTTGTCAGGAAATACCCCTTGTTCATCGCTTTCATAGGGTCGCCTTTCTCGCGCGTGCTTACGAGCATGACGCCAATAATGCTTGCAACCATGCTTACCGCACGCACGACAAGCGGAAAAAATATGCCGCTTATTCCGAACTTTGGAAACAAAGCAACGCCAATAATCATTGCGCCAATTGTTTCTGCGGCAGTGCTTTCAAAAATGTCAGCTCCTCTGCCGGCACAGTCGCCGACATTATCGCCAACGAGGTCAGCAATAACTGCAGGGTTTCGAGGGTCGTCCTCAGGAATTCCTGCTTCAATTTTGCCAACCAAGTCAGCGCCAACATCTGCTGCTTTTGTGTAAATGCCGCCGCCCAGTTGGCAGAACAACGCAATAAGTGAAGCTCCGAAACCAAAGCCAACAATCAAGAATGGAACTTCTTCAGGCTTGTGTCCGTAGCCAAGAATAGAATACATCACAAGCACACCCAGCAGTGAAAGAGTAACAATCACTATGCCTGAAATAAGTCCTGAACGCAGGCCTGTCTGCAAAGCGCCATTAAGGCTTTTTTGCGCAGCAGCGGCTGTCCTGATATTTGCGCGAACAGCAACCCACATGCTGAAGTATGCCGCAATTCCAGAGCAAAAAGCGCCAAACAAAAACGCGGCAGCAGTACGAACGCCTGCCTGCCATTGCCCAACATACGAGTAAGCACCTGCAATCAACACGGCAAGCAAAACAGCAATAACAGCAATAGTCTTGGACTGCCTTCTCAAATACGCTTCAGAACCAACACGGATGGCGTCAGCAATCTCGCGCATCTTCTTCTGCCCGGTATCCTGTTTAAGAATGTTTTTGGTAAGCCATCCTGCAAACCCCAAAGACAAAATGCAAATAACCCATACAATGTATAACATTTTTTCACCCCGCTAATTCTCTTGCTGGAAATACAGCTGTTTTACTTCTTTTATCATTTCTTCTCTGTTGAGAGCAGGATTGTTGATAACTGCTTGCTTACGAGCTTCAATGTATCTTTTCACATCAGTTATTGCTGCCAAAACAGGACTGTTTGATTGTACGATTTGTGTCATTTTTGCGGCCTCCAAAGACAAATAATTGTTTTTTTTTATGCGATTAAACAGAGTCATATTTAAAGCTAACCCAAAAACCTCGAGTTCGGCTTCGTCTCACACGAGGTTTTTGAATTTTCCTGAGTGAGCACTGAAAGTGCGAACTCGGAAAATTCTTTCACTAAATATTTATACCTGTGCTGCTGTTAAAATAATCAATGCTGAATTTTGACACAAAGTACGGACTTGTTCCGAAGGAGAAGCTTCCGAACATTCTTGCAAAGCTAAAGCCGGTTATTGAACATATGCGCAGGGTTTCGGAACATAAAGATTATTCTGACGATTACTCGTCAATAAATCTTGCTTTTGATAATGCAAATATTGAAAATGCAAGACTGCTTGCGAGGAAGTATTCAAAAGCAGATGCTGTTGTTGTTATTGGCATTGGCGGCTCAAATCTTGGCACAATGGCAGTGCAGGAGGGTTTGTTCGGGAAACTGTGGAACTCAACTGAGTGGAAGCCGAAAGTGTTTTACGCTGATACTGTTGATCCAAATAATATTGGCGGCATAATTCATGTTGTTGAGTCAATGCTTCTTCAGGGTAAAGAAGTGCTGATAAACATTGTCAGCAAGTCAGGAACAATAACAGAAATCATTGCAAACGCGCAAATATTCATTTCACTGCTTTCAACGCACGGAAAAGACGCAAGTGAATATGTTGTAGTCACTACAGACAGGAATTCAAAACTGTGGAATGTTGCAAAACAGTGCGGGCTGTCTGTGCTTGAAATTCCGCAAAAAGTCGGAGGCAGATACTCTGTACTTTCTGCAGTAGGATTGTTTCCTCTTGCAGTAGCAGGCATTGATGTTGAAAAAATTTGCGCAGGCGCGGCAAAAATGCGCGATATTTGCCTGCAGGAAAACAACATTGCAGCAATAAGCGCAGCTCACCTTTATTATCACCACAAAAACAAGAAAAAAATCCATGACACTTTCCTGTTCAGCACTGACCTTGAATCACTTGGAAATTGGTATCGTCAATTGATGGCAGAAAGTCTTGGCAAAAGGCAAGATGTGTCGCGCAAAATAGTTAATGCTGGAATGACTCCAATAGTATCAATCGGCACAACAGATTTGCACTCAATGTTCCAGTTATACATGGGCGGGCCTGTTGACAAGTTCACCACATTTGTGACGGTTGACGAGAAAAAAGATATTACTGTGACTGAGGTTAAGGCATTCAATACTTTAGTGCCAGAAATCAACAAGAAAAAACTTGGCGAAATACGAAACGCTGCGGCAGAAGGAGTTATGCACTGCTACAAAAAAAACAAGCTTCCATTTGTGCACATTCACCTTCCGGCACGCAGTGAAGAAACAATTGGAGCGTTTCTGCAAATGAAAATGATGGAAGTCATGTTTCTTGGCAGGTTATGGAACGTAAACGCATTTGACCAGCCTGAAGTTGAAAAGTATAAAGCTGAGACGAGAAAAATTCTCGGAAGATAGCAATGTTTAATAATCTCCCTTCCTAAAACCGCATATGTCAGCTGAGAACAAACATAAATGGAAAAAAAGAATTTGCGGGTCATCCTGTCTCCTGGGCATAATTGCAGGAGGACTGATTGGACTTAGCGAACTTATTATGTGGAATTGGAGAAAAGAACACCAAGCCCAATTTGGCACTATTAAACAGCCAGCTTATTCGATTACGACAACTTTTCAGGAATCTGATGATTTCAGGCGGATAGAGAATTATTATGCAGTTTCTGAAGATGTTGTTGCTGATGAACGTGATATTATTGCCCAATTGGATGAACTATACGAACAAGGATTATCAACGTTTAACTCAGTAAATGAAGCATTTCAACAAATAAATACTCTGCCTGAAGCACAACAAACTTCGCGATTATGTGGTCTACTTCGTGCCTGCCGAACTACGGAAGTTAGATCGCAGCTTTTTAGTCTTGACTATCACTATACACGTGCAAGATTACAGCGAAATATTAATTCAATTGAAGACCTTTTATCAGGACAGGCATCTGTTGATTTTGATCCACACCAAATTTCTATGCAGCTTTTTCAACAGTTGACAGGCAAATCATTTCCTGAAAATGTGCATTTTGTACATGAACAACAGAGGCAGAATATAGGAGGATACCACAGGTTTTCAGATGGAGTTATTTCCTCAAAGGGAATTCAGAATCTTGAGGAATTAATGGTTCTTCTTCACGAAGAAGGACACGCTATTGCACAGCAAGGTGAACAGAATGCGCGCGGGCTTACTATGTTATTCACCACAATAAATTCTGACTTAAAAGTTCTTGAAGAGGCATGCGCATATGCGTTTGTTGATGCAGGTGCAAGAATACTGGCTGATGAAAATATCTCAACAACGTTGAAATTTTACTTTGAGGCCTACATTTCACGTTTTGCGCAAAAGTATTATGAAAACGATCCTGTTGCAGAGAATGAACATTACCCTGCAGCTGCGCTTTTCCTTGCTACAAGAGAGGTATATAACGACCCAGCAAGAACATTTAATCAGCTGGCAACCGCGGACTCATTAAGCAGTCTTCCACCTGAAATTTTGGAAGAAATGAACGCTGCCAACGAAAGACATAACCTGCATATTAGTTTTCCAAATGAGCTGGATGAAAGAATTGCAAGAATTGAAACAGTTCTTGACCAGTACGAATTGCTTCACACACAAGTGCAAGAGCGCTTGGACACGCTGAATGAGGAATCTCGAAGAAATAATAGCAGAGCGCATTAATAATTGAACTTTTGTGCGCTCTGATAGTATAGTAAAGTGCACTAGTTAAAGTTCAATTATTTGTGCACTTTACTATAATCCAAGTATTTTTGAGGAAGACGGTCATTGATTATGCCTGCACAGCGAATAACATGAATAAAAAAAACACAGATAACAAAGTGACAAAAAAATATTTTTTCATTGCTTAATTACCGTGGCTTTTACTAACATAGTTTTTTCTTTGAATTTTGCTGAATGAACGCCGAAGGTGTGAATTCGCGAAATTCTCATTGAAATATGCAGTTGCCGCTGAGCCGAATTTTTCAATAATGAAGTTTATTTATTTTTTCTTGAAAGGCGGAAGCGCATTCATGTGAACAACCATTGGTACTGCTAAACACCCGCGTAAGTTGCTATTGATATTATAGATAACTCCAGTGCCTTCCAGCACAGCAGGAATGTAGGGTGGAAATGAAACACTTTTCAGAGTCATAATGTAGTTTTCCAAATCTGCAGGAGGCGTATACGCAATTCGATTACCCTTTTTGTGGCCGATAGCGCGCGCATCACCAAGATGATAATACGTCAGCATGCCTGGCGGTCCTGCAACGATTTCTCCAACGATGCCCACAGGAGAAGGTTCTATGGCTTCAGCATCGATGTCGTGCTTCTTAACCCCGTATGAAATAGCGTGCGAAATCCGTTTCTTCATGCGATCTATGAAATTTTTGCTATATGCGCAAACATATAATTCTTTTCCAATTATGCCTTCTAAATCTTTTGAAGAAAATGGCAGCAAGTCCTTAGATTTTTGCTTCGTCATTCCTGTGATAAATTTGAAGCTGTTTTAAAATATTCTGGTGCTATAGACAATACATTGATTTTATTTGTAAATATAATCGTGATGGTCAAAGTCGTAGAAAACGACTTTATCTTCTTCCTCTTGATATTTGAACGTAAGAACAAATGGGCCATTGATGTGAACCCTCTTGAGGTGCTGTAATGGCTTGCGCAGATTCTTGTAATGATTGACACCTTCACAGGTTAGAATATCGTTGATCTTGTTCATGAGCACTTCATAAGTTGTTCTGTCTTTTTTGAATAATTTGGCC
Organism: Candidatus Aenigmatarchaeota archaeon; assembly: GCA_016198725.1. Lineage (GTDB taxonomy): Archaea > Nanobdellota > Nanobdellia > Woesearchaeales > ARS49 > JACQIC01. The sequence continues at coordinate 9,629 of JACQIC010000096.1, forward strand.
AAGGTTTTCTTCAGGTTCTCTTCAATAAAGAATTCACGCATGCTCGATCTCTTGCCTCAAATGATCGAGATTCTGATATCGAACAAATCTTCCTTTCTTCTCAATGTTATGTATTCGGGTGATAAATTCTGGTTTTAGTTCTGGCTCAAGTAATTCCTGCTCAAATTTTTCAATAACGAAGTTTACTGCATCCGACTTGTTCTTAAAGCCATACTTTCCCTTAATAATGTTCAACACAGAATCCTCATGTTCACCAAGTGTTACAATTGCCTGCACCATAATAGTTAATAATATAATATTATGAAGTATTATATAAAACTTTGGTTATGGCACCTTCTTGCCGACAATCTTTATCATCAAGACAATAATTGATAAGATCAAAAACATTCCAACCACATTTGCAACAGTTGACTTGAATAATCCTGCCTCTATCAGTTTCTGGTTTGCCGCAACAAACCATTCCATTGTCCAGGGCAGGTATTGTGGGATTGTGTCCATGAAAAAGCCAGTGCCTTTACCAATAAACATAATTATTCCTATCATTATTAGTATTAATCCTGCAGCAATATTGTATGCGTGCGTGTGAATTTTTTTGCCGAAAAAAGAAAAAGACCTATGTGTGGTGGTGAAAAACTTCGCCAAATCATACTTGTCTGAAAAATAGGAAATGAGCATCAGAGGAACGCTGACTCCAAGTGCATAGCTTGCAAACAAAAGTGTGCTTTTCAAAATGCTTGTGCTGTTTGCGGAAAGCACAAAAATGCTTCCGAGCACAGGACCTACACAAGGTGTCCAGCCGACTGCCAGAAGAAAGCCAAGTAGAAAAACACTCAAATAACCATCATTTGGTTTGTGTCTTACTTTAAAGTCAAATATGCTGAATCCTTTGTTGAATATCATCATAACTCCAAAAACTGTCAGAATGATGCCTGAAATGGAAGCGAAAAAGGTTTTGTACGGGTTGAAAACTTCCCCGACAATTCCTGCAATAATTCCCATCAAAACAAAAGCAAGTGAAAGGCCTGCCGAAAACATTGCAGTCATGCGCAGTGCTCGCTGTCTTTCTTTGAAAAGATAGGAAAAAAATGTTGGCAGGATGACAAAACCGCATGGGCTGGTGAATGTGATTATGCCTGCGAGAAAAGCAATAATGAATGTTACTGATTGTGCCAGTTGTTGCTGATAGTCAAAGAGTTTTTGCACGTTTTGTGGAAATTCAAAAGCTGATGCGGCTACTGCGGTCAAAACAAATAAAAATCCCAACCACCGCAAGCGGCGGGGTATTATAAGTACGAGTGTTGGGATTTTTAATGTTGCGAATACCATTTTAAAAACCCATCGATGCTTGCCCATTCGTCGCAAGCGACGGGGTATTCGCAACAAATAAAACCAAATATGTATTTCTCATTTTCTGCGCTTCTCAAATCTTTCATTGAAGTATGAAATGGCTGTTGCGCCGAACTTTTCAAGCAATGCATTGACTGTTTTTTCCATTATTCCTTTTTCGAATTCCTTCCGTGTTTTTTTGGGGAAGTATACATAACTCAGCCCGCCTTTGCCTGCATTGACTGTCCTGTCAACAATGCCGTGCGTGTGGAGTCTGTCGAGCGCGACTGCAACAGAAGTAAGTGCAACCTTTTTTTTGGTTTTAACTGTTGAATGAATCTGTCTTACTTTTAATTTTTTGTTTGGCCACAATACATTGAGAACGTTTGCTTCAAGCGGGCTTAATGTTGAAAATTCGTTCATGAGTGTAGAATGTTCCCTGTATTTTTATACTTTACGTTTTTTGCAAAGCTTTGCAATTAATAGAAAGCTTTAAATAGTGGATAGCTTTCTCACGCTGAAAACAAATGGCGGTGAACAATGGCACGCAAACATGAAGAAGAACCTCGAGATTTCATTGATACTGCTGAAGATGAAGAAGTTCAAGATGAGTATGAAGACTCTCACAGCGGGGAGCCAGCGCACATGACTCATCAGGAGCACGCGAAAAAAAGACTGCAAAAAAGGGAGCAAAAACAAGCCAAGCGCGTGATCAATGAAGACTCTGAGTTTCTTGGTGACAAAACAGTGTGGGCGATTTTTGCAGTTGCTCTTGTTGTTCTGTTTAATGGTTTTCTTCTTGTCAATCTTGCTTCATCCCTGATCGGCGCGGGCGAAGGAATTATCAGCCAGATGGGGGCAGTCGCTTCAGGCACTTCAGCCGGCGGAATTCTTGATGGAAAAACAACAGTTGGACCTGCATTAATAGCAATTACAGGCAAACCTGCCGCGTTATCCGGATACAAGACAAGTGTTGTTCAGATGGAAACAATCAGCGAAATAGCTTCAAAGCCTAAAACAGGAGACCGAGTGCAGGATGCGATAAATATGCTTATTCCAACAGGCACACCATTCTATGGCGCAGAAGCAGGAGTAAGTTTTGACGATCCTATTAACTCGCTTAATACTTGGGGTAAACATGAAAGAACAATAAAACTAACTCCAGAATTGCAGGAGCGCTGGGAGAAAATTGTTGGAAGCTTCACATGCGACTTTTGCTGTGGAAGCCCTCAAAACCCGACAATAATCAACAGGTGCGGATGCTCACACGCTGCATCTTGGAGAGGTATTGCCAAATGGATGCTTAACAAGTACGGCGACAAATACACTGATGCCCAAATAATTGGCGAGATGACCAGATGGAAAGCACTGTTTTATCCGGGACCAATGGTTAAGCGCGCAATTGAAGAAGGAGCACTGTGAGGAAAACAAACCATGAAACTGCATGAAAAGCTTGCACAATACGCAGGCAGTATTAGCGGTGGAGTGAGCATTCTTGGCTCGTGGCAGTTGTGCCATAACATCTGCCTCGGCGTGGTTGCCTTGCTGTCTGTTATTGGGATAACCATGACAGGACTGCCATTAATGTTTCTTGAAAAAATAAGCTTTCCAGTCTGGCTTTTGGCAGTTGCAATGCTTGGGTTAACTGGCGTGATGCTTTTAAAAAAAACATGTATGTCGCGCAAGATTTTCATGGCAAACACAGGGCTTGTAATTGCAGGAATTCCATTCAAGGCAGTCCAGTCTTACATTTTCATTTTCTGGATTATGGGTGGTTTGCTTGTTGCAGGCAGTATTGGGTGGGCTGTTAATGATAAGGTTAATGCTAAATTACAGGCAAAAAAAACACTAAAAAAAACAGGCAATATCAAAAAAAAATCAGAAAAATCAAACGACCGTGCGTTGTCGTGGGTTTTAAGCATAGCCGTTATTACAGTGCTTGTACTTGTGCTGGTTAACACTATAGCTTTTGTTCGTTTAACCTCATCATCAACACCAACAGGCAACACAGCATATGAAGGTGAAAGTCATGGTCATGGAAGTGAAGGAATGATGACGCACATGAAATTTTCATCATATGACTCTAAAATGGCACACGACCACATGGATAAGGATAATGACGGCATGTGCGACATCTGCGGTATGCCAATTGACATGTGCATGGAATCAGGAATGCTGGAATGCAACATGGACCCAAATGCAAAAATTGGCTTGCTCGGCTCAGGGCACACTCATGCAGATTGGAAGATATACATCAATGCAAAACAGGTTGATCTTGCATCATTTGCCCACGGCGCTTCAGAACTCGGCAGCAGTTTTATTCATGTTGATGCAGGAGCTCCATCCACAGATCCTGCAGCAGAAAAAACAGGCGACACACTCCACATGCACGCAAAAGGCGTTCCGTTATACATGTTTTTTGAAAGCGTGGGAATGAAATTTACAAATAACTGTCTCACAATTAATGAAAAAGAGCATTGTACAGACACCAAAAACTCACTGAAGTTTTTTGTTAATGGAAAACAGAACAATGAGTATGGAAATTATGTGTTTAATGATGCAGACAAAATATTGATAAGTTACGGGCCGAAAAATGAAGATGTCAGCAAGCAGCTTGCATCAATAACAAATTTCGCAAGCATGCACTAAGCATAAAAATCAAAAAATAAAAACCAAAGAAACAGGAGGTAAAAAATGGACAAGAACGTAATCATTGCAATCGTGCTTGGCGCACTTGTACTCGTAGCAGGCATTCAGGCATTTTCGCTGATGAGCCTGACAAGCAAAGTGCAAAGCGGCGGAGCAGTTGTCTCAGCACCAGCACAAGCAGCAGGAGGCGGCAGCGGTGCTGCACTGCCAAGTAATTTGCAGAATTTGCCAAGCATGGTTGGCGGATGTTAGATTTTTTGTTTTTTTTTGTTTTTTAAATAATGTTTATATATGACCTCTATTCTTCAGCCAGTATGTCAAAGCGTGGTTTTATTATTGATAGGGTTAAAGAATATGATAAAAGAGAAAACCTTTTCAGCTTAGGATATAAAAGCCATGGCTCGTTGAATAGTCTGCAGAAGGTTCTTAGTGGTTTGCTGGAAAGAATGCAGGAAGCCAATGCGCAAAAAGCTCGAAAGGCATCAGTCGTTACTGGCATTTCAATATCGCAAACGCTTGATTACATTGCTGGCTGGGCAACAGCGCAGCGTAAGGAAAATCCTGGCGAATTTGCAGTTGGCGTGTATGACGGGTATCTTGATTGCATGAAGTTTTGCAGTTCCAAAAATTATTCAGAAGGATACTCATTAGGCGGCAAACTAAGGGTTGTAAAAAAATAAAAAAAGAATAAAAAAGGTCCGGGAAAACACGACATCCCGGACCTGATGGTAAGGAGGTGTGTGCGATTTACACTTCTGCCAGATATCTTCTCATGTCTTGTGCTTCTTCTCGTGTGATGCGTCCTTCGTGCAAAAGAACGCTGATGATGTTCAAGTCGTATGCAGTGTTTTTGTTCATTTTCTCACCTCAAAATCATTTTAGCAGGACATTTATATATTCGTTATGAAGTGAAAATTCAGATGAAACGTCCGTAATCATTCAGCTTTCTGAAACGGCTCGTCGATGAGGGATTTATGTTCTTCAGTAGCGAAATCTTTATGTACTTGTTAGCTATATTGTAGCTATTATGAAAAAAGAGACAAGGATTCAACTTCTTGGTTTTGAGATGCTG